>CAYGYD010000010.1:0-25151 GCA_964354005.1 uncultured Dehalococcoidales bacterium
ACGGTATCCGGTTCACTGAGGAAGAAGTGGCGGCGATGCTTGGTGGTAACGCCGCTCGGGTATTCAAGATGATGTGGTCACAATAGTGTCATCTTCAATAGGTATAACGCCGGTAGTCTCTAGGTCTTGATAATAATCGTACTTCCTTTAGTTGTGGTATGATTGCGTCGGAGTCGAAATAAAAAAGGGGAAAGCAAAATGAAGAAAATCATATCATTGTTGCTGATAGTAGTCATAATGCTGGGTTGTATTAACCTTGTCGCCTGCGGTGGGGAAGAAGGAGGGGTAGCGACAACACCTTCAGGTGAGGAGGCGTCTTCAAGAAGGGAAACATTGGGTGATATCCTGGCGCGGGGCGAGGGCATAGAGGCGGTGAAATACGATATAGTAATGACCGCTCCCGGAGGACAAACGGTGACTCAGAAGATATGGGTGAAGCAAAACAAGATGAGAATGGAAATTACTGCAGAGGGACAGACGATAATTTCGCTGATAGACTGTGACGTGCATACAGGGTATGCGTATATGCCAGAGCAAAACATAGCTCATAAAGCAGTTTTCAACCCGACTATACAATCCGCCTCGGAACAGGCTCAATCTATCGCTGACTATGACTACAATGTTGTCGGCACCGAAACTATAGACGGTAAAGCATGCCTTGTAGTTGAATATACTTACAGTCAGGCAGAGGAGTCTTTAACAGTAAAAGAGTGGATATGGAAAGAACACGGATTCCCGATTCGAATGGAGACGACGACAGCCGAAGGTACGGTTATAGCAGAGTACAAAAACATAGAGTTTGGTGATATCTCTGACGACATGTTTGAGCTGCCAGCCGGTGTCCGGATAGTTGAAATGGGGCAGTCTGGCACGTAGGCCGGTGGTTATTAAGAGCTAGCCATTAGTGATAGCACAACGTTGTCCACGTGGTGGACCTGTGCTACCCACCTTGAACAGTAAGTCCGATAATGAGAAAATAACAAAGATTGACAATCAGCGAAACAAACGCCCCGGTGTCTACTACGTGAGCGTATTCACCGGTATTGTAAAAGGAAGGTAATTGTTGCTATTGCGTCCAAGTCTTGAACCTGACCCGATAGGCGGTTCTATTTGCTTGGCATGGCATGCCCATTATAGGGTGTCTAAGAGGGGCAAAGCCCAAATAGAATTGAAAAGGGCGTAAAGAGAGGGGCTTCGCCCCCTCTCTTTAATTCTTCTTTCCCTCTCCTTCCAGGAGAGGGGGATTATAGGGTGAAGTTATGCCCCCATATTGACAAACTCCCTCAGCCAAATTTATTATTACTACACCCGCTAAGTGATTGGGGCAAGGAGGGAGCATGGCTTACTATCTGCAACTGGTGGTGCTGACAGACCAAGGACGCCGCAACTTCGACCAGAATCCAGAGTGGATTAAGGAAGTAAACAAGGATATTGAACTTATGGGGGCTAAGGTCTTGACCCAGTATGCCCTGCTGGGTCAATACGACTTGGTCAACATCGTTGAAGCCCCGAGCGATGAAGTCGCCGCCAAGGTGGCCATCAAGTTAAGTGCCAATGGGACTTTTCAGCCCATGACGCTGGCCGCCATCCCACTGGATAAACTGATTGAAACCCTGAAAAAGGGGCACAAAACTCCGTGGTAATCCTGAAAATCCAGCGCCCTTGACGGGCCTCCCTCATTTATCAGCCACTGTATCTTTAAGCCCGAACTAGTGTAAGTTCGGCACCTGCGCCACTAGGTAGCGCCGGGCCCGAAAGACGCTATTACCGAGCCCCCATATAGGCGCTTCAAAGAAATAGGGATTGATGTACTCCCAGACTACCTCTCTAGCCGCAGTCACTTCAAAGAGCCGGCCTGGATTGCCCTCGGTGATTAGAGTGTTCCCGTTGGGCAGACGCTGGATTCCAGAGATATAAGGGCTGTAGAAATTGTAAAAGGGCGTATCACGGTAGCGCCAGACGATTTTGTCCATCTTCGGGTCAACTTCAATAACCTCCGAGAAGACCAGGGGGTGATTTCTGCGGCGGGTGCCATTATTGAAGATGAGGATATTGCCATTGGGTAGCTGACTTGGGTCATGCTGTTGTGCCAGCACATCCCAGCCCAGCTGCCACAAGAACTCACCTGTTTTCTTGTCAATGATGCCCACCGTGGAAATGTTGCGGAAACTCACCATTACCCGGTCGTCATCCAGCGGCACCACGGTATTGCCGTGACTCCATTCCTCCCGGAGGTCAGTGGGAGCGATTATATCCTCCTCAGGATTGAGATGCTCGTAGGCGTGCCACTCCCAGATTACTTTGCCCTTGGCATCAATCTCAACGATACGGTCAGCCCACATCTCCGGGTGCTCCGGCGCCGGAATCCCACCCTTAACCCACGCCGCAATTTCCTTGGGCACTAACTCCAGAGCCAGATAAATAGCGCCACCGGACGGCGTGCGCCGGGCATCGTGGTGTTGATTCGGGTCACGGTGCTCCCAGACAACCCGGCTTTGCCAGTCCACTTCTAGAAGCAGCCCACCTTTGAAGAGCTGCCAGGCAGGAAAGCGCTCCCAGGTCTCATCTTTGACTTTGGCGATGTAGAAGAGGTTGCCGTTGGGTAGGAGATAGCCCCACATCCCCGGCGGATGGGGCAGCTTCCAGGTGTGTACTTCCTTCCCCTGAAGGTCAATCAAATGGACAGTGCTGTCCCCTATTGGTGTGAATAGAGTATAGCCCGGGCAAGCCCGCTCCGGGTCAACAGCCGTTAGCCCGAGGTGTCGGGTACGGCGCTGCGTTTGCTGGTCAATCTTAGGCATGGAGGGACTCCTCTTCGTGCTATTTCGACTTGCGCTCAAGGAAGTCCTTGAAACTCTCGCTCGGCAGGGGCTGTTTCAAGGACTGCGACACGGTCTTGCCTTCGTTGACCAGCATTTCCCGCCACTTCAGGCCAATATCGGTGTTCAGTATCTCCTTGATTACCCGAACTACGCTGGCATCGTGGGCCGCGATGGCCTGCCCCATTTCAATTGCCGCCTTCATCAATTCCGCGGTGGGCACGAGCCGGTTGAGCAGCCCGAGGCGTAAGGCTTCCTGAGCCTCAATCAGACGCCCGGTTAAGAGCCATTCCTTGGCCATCGGCCAGCCCACTATCATTGGCAATGTCCAGGTAGAATTAATCCGACCATACGCCACACCCAGAAAACGAAAAGTGCTGTGCTCGCACCCGATGCGCATGTCAAAGATGGAAGCCATCAGCGCACCGCCGCCGTAAGCCAGACCGTTGATGGCGCCGATGGTCGGTTTCTCACAGGTGGCCAGGTGCCAGGTCCAGTCGGCATAGTGGGTGCCCCGCTCTTTAAGCTGCTGTTCCGACTGCTGGCTCAATTCGTGGATATCAGCGCCAGCCGAGAAGGCTCTCTCTCCAGCACCGGTGACAATGATAACCTTGACCTCGCCGTCCTGCTCAAACTGCGTGATAGCCCGGTCAAACTCCGTGGTCAGGGCCCGATTCAGAGCATTACGTCGTTCCGGCCGATTGAGAGTGATGATACCCAGATTGGCTTGCTTCTCAACCAGTAGCGTCTCAAATGACAAAAACTGCCTCCTTCTTACCGACAGCGAGCTGTTAACAGGGGATAGCCAAGGTAGTCAATGCGTTTTCTGACACTGGCAATTGTCTCTCTGGTGATGGTGATTGTAATGGTCGGTGCCTGAATTGTCAACCGAATGAGACCAAAATTGCAACCACGGCAAGGGGTATATTATACTGGCGATTAACTGGACATCTTAGTGTCCTCAACTCCCCATATTGGTTCTACGGAGGTAACAGGAATGCCCACTCATCCGATAGAGGAAGTCCTCCACCCCCGGTCAGTTGCCGTAGTCGGGGCTTCAGGCACAGCCGGCGCCTGGGGTTATAGTTTCACCCGCCATCTTCTGGACTACGGTTTCCGCGGTCAGATTTATCCGGTAAACCCGAACTATCAGGAGATTCTCGGCCTCAAAGCCTATCCCAGTCTAATGGCGATTCCCGGGACAGTGGATTATGTCATTTCCTGCGTTCCGGCATCAGAAGTCCTGAATATGCTGGCCGAGTGTTCGCCAAAGGGTGTCAAGGTGGTGCATCTCTACACTGCACGCTTCAGCGAGACCGGACGCCGCCAGGCAGCCGAGCTGGAACAGGAGGTATTGAGACAGGCCAGAAAATCGGGTATTCGACTCATCGGTCCAAATTGCATGGGTCTCTATTACCCCAGGGAAGGCATCTCCTTTGCCTACGACCTGCCTAAAGAATCAGGAGGTGCCGGGATGGCGTCTCAGACTGGCGGTGGTGCCGCCAGTTTTGTGCAGTTAGCGGCCATGCGTGGTATCCGTTTCAGCAAGGTCATCAGCTACGGTAATGCCCTGGACTTTGATGAGTCCGATTATCTGGATTACTTTTTACAGGACCCGGAGACAAAGATAATCGTGATGTACATAGAAGGTGTGAAGAACGGCCGGAAATTTTTTGATGCTCTGTGTCGGGCGGCGGCCAGCAAGCCGGTAATCGTCACCAAAGGGGGCCGGGGTCAATCTGGGGCCAGGGCGGCCGCCTCCCATACCGCCTCACTTGCCGGCACGGCTCGGACCTGGCAAACGGTGGTAGCTCAGGCGGGGGCACTCTGGGCCGACAATTTGGATGAAATGACTGACCTGGCAGTTTCTTTCTATTTCCTGCCCCCAATCCGCGGGCTGAGAGTGGGCATAACCGGGGGCGGGGGTGGCCCCAGCGTCCTTTCCGCCGATGAGTGCGAGGAAGCCGGCCTGGAAGTCGTCCCGCTGCCACCGGAAATCAGGGCAGAACTGAAGGTCAAGGCCCACCCCATCTGGGACTGGGTGAGCAACCCGGTTGATGTCTCAATCCTGGGTGGCTTTGGCATTACCAGCGCTGATATGCTGCGGATGATGGCCAATAACCCGAACTTCGACCTGCTCCTGGCCAATATCACCGAAGTGCCGCTGGCCAGGAAGGAAGACTCAATCCTGCGATTTGGAAGTGAAGCGGACGGTTATGTTACAGTAAGGAAGGAGAGTTCCAAGCCGCTGCTGGTGGTGGTCGGCGAAAAAAGTCTGGGTGTTGCCGACCATAATCACTGGCGGTGGCAGTTAACGAGTGAACTGAGAACAAAATACATCACGGCCAATATTCCCATCTACCCCTCGGTAGCTCGCGCCGCGCGCGCCGCCAGAAAAGTGTTTGATTACTACCAGAGAAACGGGGAGAAATACTATTAGGAGAGATACTGTGCTAACCCGCAAGAAAGGCGCACCCATCACCGTCAAAGCCAGCAAGTGCACCGGTTGCCTCGTCTGTGAATTGCGCTGTTCCCTCAGATTTGAAAAAGCCTTCAACCCGGCCAGAGCCGCTATCCAGGTGCGCCGGCAGGTCGGCTCAACCAGCGAATATGAGATATGCTTTACTGAAAAGTGTGACAACTGTGGCCTCTGCGTGCGCTTCTGTAGTTACGGTGCCCTGACTCAAGAAAAGGAAAAAGGAGCTTGATATGGCTATCCCGGGATATGCCGGCAGTATCCTGTTTGTTGATTTGACCAGCGCGAATACAAGAAGAGAAACCCTTGACGCCAAGCTAATAAAAGACTTAATCGGGGGCTATGGCATCAATAACAAACTAGCCTACGATTTGATACCTAAAGGGGTGGCCCCACTCTCCCCGGAGAATCTGATAATCGTTGGGGCTGGCCCCTTTGCCGGCACCCTTGTTCCCGGGGCGGCTAAGATACTGGCTACCACCAGATTCCCCATCAATGGCGCCTTCGGCACGGCCGCCGGGGGCGGCAGCTTTGCCCAGATGCTGAAGTCGGCTGGCTACGACCATGTGGTCATTAGCGGCCGGTCTCCCCGACCAGTATATCTCAGGATTGCTGAAGATAAGATAGAACTTCTGGATGCCACTGAGCTTTGGGGTCGGGATACCTTTGAAACTACGGACTATTTGCGCCGTCGGTATGAGCCCTGCTCGGTCATCCCCATCGGACAGGCCGGCGAGAACCTGGTCAAGATTTCCGTTACCGCCGTGGATAAAGCCGGCACGCTGGGACGAGGCGGACTCCCGGCCGTTATGGGCGCCAAGAAACTCAAGGCGGTTGTCGTCCAGCAGGGAGCCAGAGAAGTAAACGTTGCCCACCGGCTTAATCTGCAGAAACTGGTCAATAATCTGCACGAACGCATGGTGAAATGGCCGGCCCGGCAATACATCATCGATAATGGTTTAATGCCGACGCCGCAAGACATGGCCGAGCTCCATCAGAAAACCAGGCAGCCCCTCGCCTGCCCCAGTTGCCCTTTGGCGGATAAAGAAGTGGTCAGGCTAAGCGAGGGACCCTACGCTGGCCTTCAGACCTACATGCCTCATATCACCGTTCATCGCTTCACTGCTGACACCAGCGCCAAGGTCTATGAACAGTCCATCAAGTACACGGACACGCTGAATCGCTACGGGCTCTGCCACATGAACTTCACCAGCCTGCTCTATCTGGTCGTCCGCCTTTTCCGTGAGGGAATTATCACCGGCGAAGACACCGGCGGCATTGAAATAAAGGACGACATTGAGACTGCCCTCACCTTGGCGAAACTGACCGCCCAGCGCCAGGGCTTTGGTGCCGTCCTGGCTGAGGGTCTGGTAGGAGCCGGACAAAGGCTTGGGCGGGGCGTGGAAAAGTACATTGAGCATATCAAAGGACATTCCATCGTCTATGACCCTCGACTCCGCCGCCTGGGAACGATGGAATTTGAGCAGATTACCACCCCGCGAGGTGCCCATGTGTCGGCCGCTGGTTCGCCATCCTACGAGCCGGGACGCCCTCCCGCCGACTTCGCCCGCCATGGCGAGAGGATGGGCATTCCGCCAGAAGCCATCAAGAGAGCCGTCACTGAGACTTCTTTTAACCCAGGGCGGTACAGTCGTTACAGCGAGGACTGGTACTCCCTCTTTAACTGCCTGAGCCTCTGCAATCGGGCTCAGGTCAATCGCTTCTACCATGTGCAGACCATCGCTGAACTTTACCATGCGGTGACTGGCATTGACCGCACCCCACCGGAAATGATGAGAATCGCCGAACGCGCCTGGACTATCGGCAAACTGTTGAATGTCCGGGAAGGTTTCAGTCGTAAGGATGATAAGGCCCCTGAGGCCTGGTTTGAGCCACTGGTTCGGGATGGCAAGGAATATCAGATGACCGATTACTACGGCACGGCCACCCTGACCCCGAAGGACATGGAAAGCTTCCTGGACGATTACTATGATGAGCGAGGCTACGATAGACAGAGTGGACGGCCGACCCTAGCCAAGCTCAAGGAGCTGGAGCTGGAGGAGATGGCGATGGGGCTTAATCTACCCGGATAGCATGGACAACAGATTTTACCTTAAACTCACCGGCGTACGAACCGAACCCCGGGACAACGACCAGGTCCGGGTTATCCTCAGTACGCCGGATGGCGATATGGAGGGTATCTTCCACCCCGCCGAGGGCACCAGCGCGGTCATCTGGGTATGTGGGGCGCTGGGTGGACTTGATGGTCCCTCCTTCGGTGTTTTTGTGGATGTCAGTCAGGGTCTCGTCAGCGAGGGAATAAGCTCACTCCGCCTCAACTACCGTTTCCCCGGCGATTTTGGCGAGTGCGTCCTTGATGTGCTGGTCGGCATCCAGTTCCTTGAGCAGAAGGGAAAGAATACCATCGCCCTCGTCGGGCACTCATTTGGCGGGGCGGTGGTCATTCAGGCCGGCACAATGAGCCCGCGAGTCAAAACAGTAATCGGGATTTCCAACCAGACCTACGGTGCCCACCAGGTAGCCAAATTAGCCCCCCGCCCCCTCCTCCTCATCCACGGCCAGCGAGACCGCAACCTCTCCGTCCGCTCTTCACAGCTAATTTACGAATGGGCTAGGGAGCCCAAAGAGCTGGTAATATATAAAGGCTGTGGTCACTTTCTGCGGGAATGCCACCAGGAACTCCACGATTTACTCCGAAGCTGGCTAATTGACAAATTGAAGGTGGACTGAAATAGGTCTTGCCAGTGTCTTGGCACTTATCCCAGAAGGTGCTATAATCACACGCAATAAAAGGACAAGGAATTTTACAGCTACTTCACTGGTCAGTTGGCCAGACCAAAAGAGCATTCAGGTGAATAGGCCGGGCCGGATAGGCTTAATTCTAACCGTTCTACTAACATTCGCCGGGGCTTTGTCATCAGTGGCTTGCCAGAAAACCGATATTACGGGAGACCACGCCGAATCTATTATTACGGGAGACCACGCTGAATCTATCGAGTTCGGCGGGCAAGAGCGTGCCTACCTTATTCACATCCCGACTTCTCTTGGCCACAGCAAACGGGTTCCCCTCGTATTTGTTCTCCATGGCGGTGGTGGGACCGGTGATGGCATGAAAAGACTCACCCTTAATCGGTTTGACACTCTGGCTGATGCCGAAGGCTTCATTGTTGTCTATCCTGACGGTTTTGAAAAGAGCTGGAACGACGGTCGAGAGGGTGGCGAATTCGGCGCCCATATAGAGAAGATTGACGATGTCGGTTTCTTCTCCACCCTGATTGACCATTTCATAAAAGAGCTTAATGTCGACCCCAAACGCGTCTATTTCACCGGCATATCCAACGGGGCACTGATGTCCCACCGGCTGGCCTGCGAGTTGTCCAGTAAGATTGCCGCCATCGCCCCTCTTTGTGGCTCCAAGCCGGCGGGTTTACCCTGCACCCCCTCACGACCGGTCTCGGTGCTGGCCATCAATGGCACTGCCGACCCCCTGGCACCCTGGCAAGGTGGCTGGGTAGCGGGAAAGAAGCTGTCCGTGCCGGAATCAATTCAATTCTGGGTCGCTCATAATCAGTGTTCTCCCATCCCCATCACCACCCAGCTACCAGACACAGATTCGACAGATGGCACGCGCGTCCACCTGGAGACCTACAGCAACGGCCAAGAAGGCACCGAGGTAATTCTCTGTGTGGTAGAGGGTGGCGGCCACACCTGGCCCGGTGGTGTTCAGTATCTCCCTGAATCTACTATTGGTAAAACGAGTCGCGATATAAATGCCTGCGACTTGATATGGGACTTCTTCAAAAGACACAGCAGATGAGTATGCCGATAAGCCAACGCCGGGCCATGTGCCTAATTAAGCCGGGCCAAATCATAGCCTTATTCTTAGCCGTATTCCTTCTGGCTCTATTCCCTTTGGCTTGCCGTGAAGAAGTCCCGACTCCGGCCCAGAATTATGCTGATTCAATACAGTCTGGTGGCTTGGAGCGCACTTACCTCGTCCATGTTCCCCCCGTGTCCGGCAAAACCCGGTCACTACCGCTCTTAATCGCTCTTCATGGTGGCGGTGGCACAGGTCAGAGCATGGTCACTCTCACTCTCGGGGGCCTCAATACTCTGGCCGATAAAGAAGGATTCATTGTCGTCTACCCTGACGGCGTTGAGAAGCAGTGGAACGATGGGCGAGAGGGAGATTTCACGCGTGCCCATCGGGAGAAGATTGACGATGTTGGCTTCATCTCCGCCCTGATTGACCATCTGGCCCAGAAGCATGAAATAGATAGCCAGCGCGTTTACGCTACGGGCATTTCTAATGGAGCCATGATGTCCTATCGACTGGCCTGTGAACTGAGCCAGAAAATAGCGGCCGTAGCTCCCGTCTGCGGGGCGATGCCACTGGATTTAGTTTCACATTGCTCCCCCGCCAAGCCAATATCGCTACTGGTCATCAGCGGTACGGAAGACCGGCTTGTCCCGTGGAACGGCGGCTCGGTGATTGGCGGGCGCGGTCGGATTTTATCAGTCCCGGACTCCGTAAAATACTGGGTGACTTATAATCAGTGTTCCGCAACACCGGTAATTACAATGGAAGCCGATACCGACCCGCAGGATGGCACACGGGTCAGGAAAGAAGTATACGGTCAGGGTAAAGACGGGACAGAGGTAATCCTTTATGCCATTGAGGGCGGCGGCCATACCTGGCCCGGCGGCTACCAGTACCTTCCGGAGGCAGCCATTGGTCGGACCAGTCGGGATATAGACGCCAACACGGTCATCTGGGATTTCTTCAAATGGGATTTCTTCAAAAGGCACGCATTGAAATGATAATACTCCTGATGTAGTATAGAAGGGATTAAGGAGAGGCAGAACAACATGGATATTGAAGATGTCCACAAGAATACCAAGTTGCTGATTGACGGTATCCCTTATAATGCCGATGATGTGGACTTTGTGAAGCCGGGGAAGGGGCGGGCCATCTACCGTATCCGACTGCGCAACCTGCGGGATAACACGGTACTGGACCGGACTTTCCACTCCGGAGACACAGTTGAGGAGGTCTACATTACGGTCCATGAAGAGCAGTACCTCTACCAAGAAGGCGACAACTATGTCTTCATGAATACGGAGACCTTCGACCAGCGCTTCGTCAGTGAAGAACTACTCGGGGACAAGAAGCACTTCCTCAAGGAAGGCACCGTGGTTACGGTGACGATGATGGGTGATGAGATGATTGACATTATCCTGCCCAACTTTGTCGAGCTGGCGGTAGTGGGTAGCGAAATAACCACCAAGACCGCCACGATTACCCCGCAGAACAAAGCCGCCGTTCTGGAAACAGGTTACACTATTGGCGTCCCTAGCTTCATAAAAGAGGGCGATATTATCAAGGTTGATACCCGCAGCGGTAACTATGTGGAGCGAGTCAGTGCCAGGAAGTGAAACATGACCAGCGAGGAACGCCGTCGACTCATTGAAAAAAGGCCTAACCTGGAGCGCCGGGCGCTGATTTTTCAGCTTACCCGCGCCTTCTTTGTTGAACGATGGTTTCTTGAGGTAGACACGCCTCTCCGTGTCTCCAGCGTCGTCCCGGAACAGCATATTTCACCCTTTGAGAGCGAAGATTGGTTTTTGTCCACCTCCCCCGAGCTCCACATGAAACGACTGCTGGCTGCCGGCTATGACCGGCTCTTCCAGATAAGCCACTGCTTCCGCAAGGGTGAGCGGGGCCGACAGCACAACCCGGAGTTCACCATGCTGGAATGGTACCGTACCGGCGCCGGCTACGAGCAAATGATTCATGATACCGAAGAGTTAGTGGTGACCATTTCCGAGAAACTAGGGCTTGGCTCAACTATCCAGTTCCAGAACCAGAAAATCAGCCTCGCCCCACCCTGGCCCAGAGTTACCATCCGTGATGCCTTTCTCCGTGCGGCTGGCTGGGACCCGATTAGCGACCCTAACCCACTGAGCTTTGACACTGACCTGGTCAACAAGGTCATCCCCAGCTTTGACCCCACCCGACCTACCGTACTTAAGGACTATCCGGCCCCGATGGCTTCACTCGCCCGCCTCAGCCCCACCGACCACAGAGTGGGGCAGAGGGCTGAGGTCTTCATCGGCGGGCTGGAATTGGCCAATGCTTATAGCGAATTGAGAGACGCGGAAGAACAGAAAAGACGCTTCCAAGAAGAAATGAAACAAATCCAGCGCGCCGGGCGGAGAGCCGTTATGCCCCAGCGATTCCTGGAAGCGGTGGCCCATCTGCCCGAATGTGGCGGCATCGCTCTAGGGATGGACCGACTGGTCATGCTCTTCGGCGATACTGGCTCTATTGACGAAGTCATCCCGTTCACTGTGGATACGGCGTAGACCAGATGACTCAAGATGATACGGGTCAAAGCTGCATGCGGCTTTGACCCGAACCGTTACCCTGAAACACCGCCTGGCTAAATTTTCCGCGCCACTTCGTTGGCAGTCCAGACCGCCGTTTTAATATCGCCTACTTCCGCACAATCTCCGATTTTATACACTTCGGGCGCTTTCCCCTGCAACTGACTGAAGAGGGAATCGTTAACGGCCCTCTCGCGGGAGATAATCAGAGTATCGTAGGGCAATACCTGCCTCGCCCCGTCTTTATTAACGATTCTGACGCCCTCCGGGGTTACCTCTTCAACATCGACATAAAAGAGAACTTGTGGATTACACACCCGGGCTGATGGCGGCGTCTCCCGGGGCACATTGATGTCAGTAAGTTTTCTCAAAATGAACCACCGTCGGCCTTGATTGGGATAGTCTCTGGCCAGAGTATCTTCACCGCCACGACCAATCATCACCACATCCTTGCCTTCCTCCGCTAGCGATATAGCCAGCTCCGCGGCCACCAGACCCCAGATAACCACTCGCTGACCGATATCATTCTTCCGCTTCAGCGCCTCAATGTGATGCATCACCCGCGGTTTGCCCTTAGCCACATCAGGTATCACCATGGAAGAGCCCGCGGCAACAACGACTACATCCGGTTTGAGCTGTTCAACATCGGCCACCGTTGCCTCTTTACAGACCCGGATATCCACCTTCAGTTTCCTCATCTGGGTAGACAGGTAGTCCACGAAATTACCAAACTCAGCCGTTAGCTTGGTCTGCGCCAGAGCGGCCACCATGCCGCCTAGCTGAGAGCCCTTCTCCATCAGGGTTACCTTGTGCCCCCTGAGGGTAGCTACTCTGGCCGCTTCCATACCACCGACCCCGCCGCCAATGACCAGCACTTTCTTCGGCTTCTCGGCCGGTGTTAGCGGGATAGGTTCATCCTGGATGTCGTAGTTGATGGGGCAGGGGCGGCCACAGCCAGCTAGGCAGCCAATACAGGTGCGGATTTCATCCTTATGACCTTCAAAGTACTTCTTGGGCGTGCCCGGGTCGGCCGTTAACTGACGACCCATATAGATAATATCGGCCTTCCCTTCCTGGAGGAACCTCTCGGCCATGTCAATGTCCACAATCCGCCCCACACCGATGACCGGCAGTTTGGTGACCTTTTTGACCGCGGCGGCGAGATGGATAAAACAGCCCCGGGGATAGTAAAGCGGAATGGTAATGCCCTCGCCAGCACGAATCATATCGCCCTGTGAAACATCGATGCAGTCCACCCCCGCCCTCTCCAGCAGCGGGACGACATACTTACAGGTGTCCTCAATGGTGATGCCTTTCTCTCCGATTAGCTGGTCGCCGCTAATGCGGACAAAGATGGGGAAGTCATTGCCCACCGCCTCCCTGATTTTCTGAATTGTCTCAGATGGAAAACGCAGCCGGTTCTCCCAGCTACCACCGTACTTATCCGTCCGCCGATTGTAGTAAGGAGAAATGAAGGAGCAGCCGCCGGTGGCACCGCCATGGGCACAGTGCAGCTCCACCAGGTCGACGCCGGCGGCCTTCGCCCGGGCTGCGGCCGCAGCCACATCCCGCTGGGATTGCTCAATCTCTTCAATATTCACCTCAGTGACAGGCACCCGGCGCCCCTGCGTCACGAAAAAGAACTCGTCTGTCGCGTGCCTCTCATCCGGGTAGGGTGGGGGTGAGGGACCTCGACCACCCATCGGCCCACCGATAATGCCGACTTGAACTCCTAACCGCGCGCCGTAAGAATGGATTACTTTGGCCAGCTTGGCAAATCCCGGAATAAATTTGTCATCATAAAGACCGATACCGGCCGAGGGCACCAGCCGCAGTTGCGGCGGGACGCGAATACGCGGCGCCTGAGCCATTACCGACCCGGTCATAATGAGCCCGGCGCCACCCTTCGCCCGGGCCTCGAACCACCGGATTGTGAGGTCATTAATGCTGTTGTCTTCTTCCCCTGGCATATTCAACAATGGTGGCAGACCAATGCGGTTCTTTAGCCACATACTCCTTATCTGAATCGGCTCCAAGACCTTCATTCCCATGAATTCTCCCCTTTCTTTTTTGAATGTCACGACTCCGTAACGCACACTTTAGCCAGAACAGGGTAGCTTGTCAAGTTACTGAGTCTGCAATTCTGTTCAACCTATCCCCCTGACCCCCTTCCCTTGAGAAGGGAAGGGGGACTTAAGGTAGGGAGTTCAGCTTGACAGCCACAAGGCAAGGGCTTTAACATAGCCTTGTGGGGGTGTTGGTCACCTTTTAATCATGAGACTATATCGGACTAGATGGTTAACCAGAGGAAGAAAATGACTGTGCCAGCGAAGAGAACACTGTATAAAGAGTATGTCATTGAGGAATATGTCAACCTCAAGGAGCCGTTCTACCTGCCCCTTAAGGACGAGGTCCAGCTCTTTGAAGCCGCCTACGCTCAGAAGATACCCGTACTCCTGAAGGGGCCAACCGGCTCCGGCAAGACCCGGTTTCTGGAATACATGGCTTTCCGGCTGGCTCGGCCGCTCACGGTGGTCAGACCTATCTCAAAAGAGTCACCACTACCCGAGGTTGAGCCACCGGGCCTGCCTCTGGTGACTGTTACCTGTCACGAAGACCTGACCGCCAGCGACCTGGTGGGGCGGTTCCTCCTGGAGGGCGAGACGACCAAATGGATTGATGGGCCGCTTACCCGGGCGGTTAAGGCCGGTGCCATTTGTTACCTGGACGAAATCGTTGAGGCCAGAAAAGACACCATCGTCCTTATCCACCCCCTGACTGACCACCGCCGCATCCTGCCCGTGGAAAAACTGGGCAAAATAATCGAAGCCAGTGATGGCTTCCTGCTGGTTATCTCCTACAATCCGGGCTACCAGAGCGCCCTCAAAGACCTCAAACACAGTACCCGCCAGCGATTTATCGCCATTGAGTTCGGCTACCCCCCACGGGAACTGGAAAAGGAAATTATCAAGCACGAGAGCGGTGTTTCTGACGAAATTGCTGACGACCTGGCCAAGCTCGGGGAAAAGATAAGAAATCTCAAAGACCACGGCCTTCAGGAGGTGGCCAGTACCCGTCTTCTTATTTACGCCGGCAAGCTTATTGTCCAGGGCATTGCCGCACGCCGGGCCTGCCAGGCAGCTATTGTCTGGGCGGTCACCGATAGCCCGGAAGTCCAGAAGAGCATTGAAGAAGTCGCCTTCTCCATCTTTGAATAAACTTGAATCGCATTTCAGAAAGGAGATTGCTTAACAACCCCATCCCCTTTGTCCCCTTCCCCTTGGCAAGGGGAAGGGGAAGTAGATTTTCAAGAGGGGCTCACGCCCCTCTTAACACCCCGATAGTCATCATCAAATGCTCTCATCCCAGAAAGAGCTAGTGATATTTAGGCGAAAGTTGGGCCATACCCATTGGAAGAGAACGAGAAAGACCTACACTCAATTGAACTGGAGCTACAGGAACTCCCACCCGCCGTCTCGGAAGAGTTCCATAAAGCGTTACCTCTGGTCGCCCGGCAACTTTCCACTGAGGAAATCTGTGCCTGGGCACGAGAGGGCATGGCCGTGGCCAGGTCCGGCTTTCGCTGCTGGGAAGCGGCGGCCGAGTACTTTAGAGTAACACCCCAGGCATTGCCGAGCTTGAATTTCCCCCAGCTTATCAACTGGGCCAGGTGCGGCCGGATGCTTTCAGAAACATCAGCCAGTCTCTCGTCAGCCTATTTCCGGGAGAGTCCCGCCGCCCTCAGTTCGCCCACGGTGAACCAGCTGGAAGACTGGGCCAGGCTGGGGAAAAGCCTTTACAAAGGAACCTGGTGGTCAAACTCGCTGGCCAGCCAGTTCTTCCAGGTCAGCCCCAGCCTCTTCCGCTATCTCAACCTGGACGAAATAGTGCAATTTACCACCTTTATTGATTGTCTGGCCAGGAATCGACACGAACTGGCCAGCGATTGTCTTAATATGGCCGAAGAAGCCCTCTCGCAACTGGAGAAAGAAGACCGCCCGAAATTCCTGGCGCTGGCTCTGGTTTTTGCCGAGACCAACTGGAATAATGCTAAGGCCTACTTTGCCTCGGCTGCTCAGATTCTCTCCCGAATCGAACGCACAGAAAGGGCCCGCTTTCTGTCACTGGCTGAGATAATCTGCCGGCAGTCGTGCCACCAGGCACTTCCTTTCCTCGTTGACGGCTCTCAGGCACTCGGACAGATATCCAAGTCAATCCATCATCAACTGCTGAATTTGGCAGAAGAACTGCTCAGCCTATCCTGCCCCGCGGCCATTGAATTCTTGAAGAGTTGTCCCACCGTGCTCAGCAAGGTCAGACTGACCGGTCTCGAGCACTGGTTCCGTCAGGGTATCGGAATCCTGGAAAGCAATGAAGAGGGTGCGGTAGCCTACTTCCGCCTGGAACTAAATAGAAGCCTGCAAGCTCTGGAACATCTGTCCTCCGGACTGGAATTGTCGCGGGTTAAAGAAATCCTGACCATGTACTGGCGGGCACTGACCGGTCGCGACCTGCCTATCCTGCCCGCCGGTGATTTAGAGGCAAAGGGCATTGGCTGGGCATCGATGGGCAAGCCAGAAACCGAAGGAGAGGCTATCTTTCTGCCCGAACTGGTGGAGAGATACCTAACCAAAGAAGGAAACTTCATCTGGTACAAGGTGATGGTCACGCATCAGGCGGGTCATATTGAGTTTGGCAGTTTTGATTTCCGCTTTGACAATAAATCTAACCTCTTCCCTGACCTGCGTCCGCAACTGGCCCAGAAATCCGGCAGTGTTAATGCCCCGACCGAACTGCGCCGGTTCTTTGACCTCTTTGATGACCGCGCACTGGCCGCTGATATCTTCACCGTGGTTGAGGATGGCCGGATAGATTTCCTGGTTAACCGAGAATACAAAGGGATTAGTAAAGACTATCAGCGAGTGCAGAAGGACGCTTTGAGCGCTCGGCCGCCACTCCACACTCGGCCGCTCAGGGAGGCATTACTGGAAATCCTGATTCAAATTAGCTTAGGGAGTCTGGAGGATTTCTTCTTCCCGCCGGAACTGCATGTTCCACTCCAGCAAGCCAGCCGGATTCTCAAAATGGTGCAGTCGCCCCAGGCCACTGTTGAAGATTCGGCGGAGGCTACTATCCGTCTGTATCAAATCTTATGTCAAGTCCCCAACCAGCTTGGCCCCACTGATGGGTGGGAATCCACCGACCTGAGCGAGTTGTCCCTTGACGGCAATGCCGTTCAGTCCCCAGCCACCTCTGATAAAGAAGACAATGCTCTGCCCTACACCAGCCCGCAGGAGGTTGAGTTCCGGGGGGAGTTCAAACCGGAGCTGGTTCAGTTGCTCGCCAAGTTGAAGGCTCAGCGCCGTGAAAAGCACCAGGGAACACCCTCCGCCATCCCGCTGGAAGTTCTTAAGGCACTTATGGAGAACAACGCCCTGATTGAGATGACGGAACTGACCGATGGTCAAGTTGCTCCCTCACCGCCAGTCTTTGCCCCCAATGTCCCGAAGGAGCCGACTCCGCAGATTATTTCGCCGTCCCGAACTCAATACCGGAAACCAGTCAAAGACGATTTGAGTGGCGAGTCTATTGAGAACGAAGACTTCCTGTCCTTCCTCTATGACGAATGGGACTTCCGGGCCAATGATTACCGCCCAAAGTGGTGCCGAGTCCGGCAAAGGACCTTGCGCCAAGGCAACACTGATTTCTTTGAGGCGACCCTACAGAACCACGCCACGCTGGCGGCCCAGATTAAACGACAGTTTGAGATGATTAGTCCCCAGGGCTTGCGCAAGGTAAAGCGGCTTCAGGATGGGGAGGAGTTCGACTTCGATGCCGTCATCGACTCCATTGTGGAAAAGAGAGCCGGACAGAGCTTCAACGAGAAGGTCTACTGGCGAAAAAACAAGACGGAACGGGATGTTTCCGTAGTTTTTCTCCTGGATATGAGTGCCTCAACCTCGGAATATATTGACCCCAAGCAGAAGGAGGCGGGCGAGCCCCCCTTCTTCAAGGACTACCGGGAATATCTGGACTGGCTCCAGTTGCAGCGCCTGACCCAGGACAAGAGCAAGCTGCCCAAGCGCATCATTGACCTGGAAAAAGAGAGCGTGGTTCTCCTGATGAAGGCGCTGGAGACGATTGGTGACACCTACGCCATTTACGGCTTCTCGGGATACGGTCGGGAAAATGTTGAGTTCTATGTTATCAAAGACCTTCAGGAAGCATTCTCCGAGTGCATCAAGAGTCGGATTGACAGCATTTCACCGATGCACGCCACGCGGATGGGCCCCGCCATCAGGCACGCCACTTGGAAGCTGGAACAGCAGCAAAGCCGGGGCAAGTACCTCTTCCTCATCAGCGACGGCCGCCCTCAAGACCACGGGTACGGTCGTGATGGCCTGGAGAAAGAATACGCCATCAATGATACCAGGGTAGCCCTGCTTGAGGCCAAATGGAAGAGCATAACCCCCTTCTGCATCACCGTTGACCGCGTGGGGCATGACTACCTGAAAACGATGTGCCGTGACATTGGCTATGAAGTGGTGGCCGAAATCGAGTCCCTCCCCAAACGCCTCCCCACCCTCTATGGCAAGCTGACGGTCTAGGATATTTGTAACCCATCCCCCCGACCCCTTTCCCTTAAGAGGGAAGGGGGAAGGAAAAAAGAGGGGCTTAAGCCCTTCTTGGACGCCCTGATATTCCATGAGATGGCGACCGCCGCTAGAAATCCACATGGTACCTAGAGCGATAAGTTGAAAACGTGATATAAGTCCCTTACAATAGACGGGAACCGAAAATGGCGGCATCTTAGCTTTGCCCAAGCGTAGTCAGTGATGTCACAAAGGAGACGGTATGGAAACACTAGAAGCAATCAACAAGAGGACAAGTCTAAAGACACATCTTTCATCGCGTGACGTTGAACCCGAGAAAATTGTCAAAATCTTGGCGGCTGCCCGGTTAGCGCCTTCAGCGCGTAATTGCCAGCCGTGGCGCTTCATCGTGGTTCAAGGTAGAGAGGCTGTTGAAGCTCTGGTCAGTGGTGTTTTCAGCGAGGCAAATCAGGTGGTAAAGAAGGCGCCGGTTATCGTCATTGCCTGTGCCAACCCTAGAGATGACGTAGTCATCGGTGGAAGGGAATACTATTTGTTCGATGTAGCCTTAGCCGTGGAGAACATTCTTCTGGCTGCGACTGACCTTGGGCTGGTTACGCATCTGATGACAGCTTTAAACGAGGATAAGCTAAAAGATATTTTGGGCATCCCCCACGAAGTAAGGTTTGTGGTCGCTACTCCGCTGGCTTATCCGGCCGAGGTCTCATATGTGGAGGCAGCCAAAGAAAGACTGGGGCAACGTACTAGGAAAGACTTACAAGAGTTCGTCTATTCAAACGCATGGGGACATCCGTTCGAAGTATACTGACGCGTGAGGCAGGTTCCGACCAGGCCAACAGCGACTACACAGTCCGCCAGAATGTGTTCTGAGGCAGCCACTATGGAGGAAGCCGAGGTAAACCTCGGCTTCCTCCGTTTTGGTCCACAGCCCTACTTTACTTTGACTTCAATCTGCTTGGGCTTGGCCTCTTCGGCCTTGGAGAGCCTAATCTCCAGAAGCCCATTCTCAAAGGTCGCTGAGGCTTTGCTGGTATCGACGGCAAAGGGGAGCGATACCGAGCGTGAATACTGCCCGAAGGACCTCTCACACAGGTAATAGCCCCTCTCTTTAGTTACGTCCTCCTGCTTCGTCTCCGCCTTGAGGCTGAGCACATCCCCCTTGATGCTGATATCAAGGTCTTCCTTCCGAACCCCGGGTAGCTCAGTCCTGATTACCAGTTCGTCCTTCTCTTCGTACATGTCCATTCTGGGCGTGAAACCGGTGCGGAGAGTGACCATTGGGCGCCACCCCTCCCAGAGTTCCTCAGTCATCCTATCGAGCTCCTCCATGAGAGTCAAAGCTCGGCCTGGGCTTGTTCTAATGAGTGCAGTCATCGTAGTCCTCCTTTACTTCATTTCTATTTTCTAGAAAAATATTATATGCTCGGCACCAGCCCTCGCATAGGACTTTTGTCACAGTAGCTTTGACCTCACCCCCTCTTAAACACCCCCAATTCACGCCACCCCTCCTCAAGACAGGGGGGTGAAGTTCACAATCAGCACAAATGCGACAAAACCCGATAGCTTTGGTAGAACATATGTGCTATTATTGGGCCGAAATAGACCGACTGGAGGAGAGGATGAACCTCCTGCAACTGGCCGTGAGAAAGCAGAGATGGGACCTGGCCGCCCATGTCATTGTCTGGGCGATGGCTAGCGTTTTGAAAAATGGAGCAGAATCCAATGGGAAACTCAGCAGGCAAAAAAAGAGGGGCACCCAAGGGTAATCAGAATGCCCGTAAGCATGGTTTCTACTCCCGGGTGCTGGATGAAGCCGAGCGGCTCGACTTTGAGCAGGCAACCGATGTTGAGGGGCTGGATGATGAGATTGCCCTGCTGAGGGTGAAAATAAAGTCCCTGCTGGCGCACGACCCAGAGAATATCAGGCTCATCATGCAGGCCACCAATACCCTGGTCCGACTGGTGCGAACCAGGTACAACATCAGCCAGGATGACAAGAAAGGGCTGAAGGAGGCCATCGTCAATGTCCTCAGAGATGTGGCCCTACCCCTTGGCATCCTCGGTGCTACCCTCAAGAAGTAGAGCACAAAATGATGGCCGGTTTGCCTCTAAGAGATAGGGGAAGCATTAAGGGGGGGTAGGTCAATAAACGATTCCCATATCAGTCAGTTGCGCCCCTATCAGCAGGAAGTGGCGCGAGCTATTCTGGATAGCGTCTTTGGTCGCCAGGGGCTTACCTTTTCGGTGGAAATTGCCCGGCAGGGCGGCAAGAACGAGTTGTCCGCCCAACTGGAACTGTTGCTCCTGACGCTCTTTATGGCTGAACCCCGGAATTTAGTGAAGTGCTCGCCTACCTTCAAACCCCAGACTGTCATTTCCATGACCCGGCTCAAGGACCGGCTGAATGACGCTGGCTTTGCCGGTATCTGGGTGGCTGAACTGGGTTACATTATCCGGCTGGGCAATGCCCGGGCAATCTTTCTCTCGGCGGATGAATCAGCCAATGTGGTGGGGCACACGGCCCATCTTCTTCTAGAAATAGACGAGTCGCAGGATGTCAGCCAGGAGAAATACACCAAAGAATTCAAGCCGATGGGCGCTACTACCAATGTCACCACCGTCCACTACGGGACAACCTGGGATGATTCCACCCTTCTGGAAGAGGTCAAGCAGACCAACCTTGGGCTGGAAAGGAAAGACGGTGTCAGGAGACATTTCCGCTACGACTGGCAGGAAGTGGCCAAGTGTAATCCCGATTACTTAGCCTATGTTGAGGGAGAAAGGGCACGGCTGGGAGACAACCATCCCCTCTTCCTGACCCAGTACTGCCTGGTGCCAATCCGGGGTGGGGGTGGGTTTCTCTCTTCCCAGCAGCGAGCCCAGCTTCAAGGTGAGCATAGCCGCCAGCACCAGCCGGAATCCGGCCAGGTTTATGTGGCCGGGGTTGACCTGGCCGGGGAGGCGGAGGAGGGAGAGGACGCCCGGCTCCGAGCCGTCAAGCCGCGCCAGGACTCGACGGTGGTTACTATCGCCGAACTGGATTTCTCTAATACCAACGCCGTCCAGAGGCAACCACTGGCAAAAGTGCTTGAACACTACTGGTGGACAGGTAAAAAGCATACTGAACTATATGCCCAACTGGTTGACCTGCTCAAGAATGTCTGGCGCTGTCGGCGGGTGGTGGTTGATGCTACCGGTGTTGGCCAGCCGGTGGCCTCTTTTTTGAAGCAAGCACTCGGTTCAGTGGTCATTCCCTTTGTCTTTACTCAGCCGTCAAAATCAGAGCTGGGTTTTAATCTGCTGGCGGCCGTCAATTCCGGGAGGTTGAAGATGTACCGTGCCGATGGTTCCGCCGAGTATCAGGAATTCTGGCGAGAGGCCGAGTGGGCGAAAAGTCACTACCGCCCCAGCCAGACGATGAACTTCTATGTTGACCCGGCGCAGGGGCACGATGATTTCCTGATGAGCCTGGCGCTGGTGATAGAGGCGGCCAGCCAGTATGTGCCGAAAACGGCGCTGGGGAGGGTGAGGGACTAAATGGTGGCAAGACTATTCACTTAAGTGATAGAAGCTGAATAATCTTGAAATTCCTGTTATAGATTCGAGTTCCTCTTGATTTGCTGTATCCCTAGTCCATCCAGGACCTTGATTTGTTCCATTAGTAGTATATGATATCTCGGGGAAGGTCACGCCTTCGTTTGTTACCATAGCACACTGAACCATGCCTCCAATGGTTTTATCCTTACCAGTCGCAATGATTCTACTTAATATGGCAACTATAAGTATTGCTACTTGTTCAGCCTTAATTGGCATTGGAACCCACGACGCAATCGGAGTTTCTGGAAATCGCTGCCGTAGAGAAAGTTCATTTTCTACTTGTTTACTTAGTTCATCACTTAGCAAGTTGTCGAATAAGTTCTTCGTATCTGGCCATGCGATTGCATTAAGACCCGAAACTGGCTCGAGCCTAAAATGAGAAGCATAGCTGGCCTTGTATAACTCTGCTTGGCCACCCTTATTACAAGCGCCTATTAGAATATAAAGAGGAGCATCATCTAGATTAACCTGCATTGAAGCCAAATCATGTTTGTATACAGTCTGAAATACTTCTTGAGCAATCTTTCTGCTAGTAACAGAATTCGGAGGGTACTGTTTGGACAATCTCCACCTGAGTTCATCTATGCATTTTTCGCCGATTACAGATATTCCAGCATATACTGCAACAGAATCTCTCCCCAGTTTAAAAACCTTTGTTCCCATATCTAGCTTAGGAACATAGTTACTACCTTGCTTTTCGCTTAGCCTACCATCCGATGCTAAAATGACAGCTTCTGGTATCTTAAAACCTGGAGGAAGTAATCTATTCAGGCTACCCCAAGGATATTTAGCGCCTACAGCAATAGTCATAGGTCTATCTTAATTATAGCACTCGGGTGGGGGAAATAAGGGTGTTTAAGAGGGGCGGAAGCCTCTTTCATAAAAAACCCCCCCTTCCCCTTAGTAAGGGGAAGGGGTTAGGGGGTGAAAAATCCCTCTTGGTCTCCCCTGCCTCCGCCGGAGCGGCTACGCGCAGGCAGGCTTTACGAAAGGGAGAAGTGATAAATAGAGATTGCTTCGTCGTCCCGACTGCATCGGGACTCCTCGCAATGACAATGGGGAAAAGAGGGTGGTGGGACAATCCCACTTGACAAATAATCCCACCGATGTTATGATTCTATTATGAAGGCTATGGTAATAAAGGATACAGATTTCCAAAGGGTGGCTGAGGGCGTAAAACCAGATGCCAAGAAGCGAGTAGTTTTACCTAAGGCTCAAGTACGGGAAGGTATTACCTATCATATATACACTAACAGCCTGGGACAAATTGTGCTAGACCCACAAGTAACCATTCCAGCTTCAGAAGCATGGTTATTCAATAATCCGGAAGCCATCGCGTCAGTGCGACGGGGTCTAAACGATGCGGCACAAGGTAAGGTATCAAAGGTAGACCTCAACACTCTATAAGGTCAAGTATTTTGTTCGAGTTAGAATGGACTAAGGAAGCCGAAGAGACTTACTACCGGCTCAAGGGTGATGCATCCCAAAAGAAAAGTTACAAAGCTGTCAAGAAGACCATCAAATTCCTCGCAATCAATCCCCGCCACAATAGCCTTCAAACTCACGAATATTTAAGTTTGAACGGTCCAAATGGGGAGAAGGTGTTCGAGGCATATGCAGAGCAGAAAACACCAGCCGCCTACAGGGTCTTCTGGTATTATGGTCCTTCCAGGGGTATAATCACAATTTTCGCGATTACTTCTCACCCTTAGTCACGAATTAACAGACAAATAGGGGAAAGGGGGGAGAAGAGAGTTTAAGAGGGGGCTTAAGCCCCCTCTTTTATTAAAAAATACCCCCTCTCCTTATCTAAGGAGAGGGGGTCAGGCCTGCCCGCCGCACGAGGCTTCGGCAGGCGGGGGGTGAGGTTACACCTCATATGTTTGACACTCACCCACTTAAGCTATAATATAGCTATCTGGGATTATCTTGGCTAAGGAGACAGGACTATGGTCGAAGCTAAGATGGCCTTAAGCAAATCACCAGCCAGAATCAGAACCAAAAAGGTGGCTGTGGTTGGTTTTGGCAACATTGGCACGGGCGTGGTGGAGCTGCTGTACAAGAATGGGATTCCCCGGCTTAAGCTGGCCAAGGTTATTGATATCGACCTGAAGCGCCAGCGCCCCGTGGCTTTGCCCGCCAGTTATCTGGGCACTGATTGGCGAACGGTGGTGGCTGACCCGGAGGTGGATATCGTGGTCGAGCTGATTGGTGGTGTTGAGCCGGCCAAGAGCATCCTGTCAACCGCCCTGAAGAACGGCAAGGATGTGGTTACCGCCAACAAGATGTTGTTGGCCAAAGAAGGGCACGATATTTTCGAGCTGGCCACTTCTTTGAACCGGCGCATCGGTTTCCGGGCCAGCTTTGTCGGTTGTCACTCCCTCATCCACGAGTTCCGTCAGGCCGGGGCCATGGCCAGGAAGTTCAAGAGGATTTATGCTATCCTGAACGGCACCTCCAATTACATTCTCTCCACCATGACCCGGGAGGGCAAGGGCTTTGCTGAGGCGCTGAAGGAAGCGCAGGCCAAGGGCTACGCCGAGCCTGACCCGTCAGAGGATGTTGATGGGATTGACACCGCTAACAAGATTCGCATTCTGCTGGGGCTTATCAGCAACTCTTATCACGCGGTCGGTGCTTTCCCAATTGAGGGAATCAGAGAAGTCAGCTCTCAGGATATCCAGTATGCCACCGAGCTGGGGTATTCGGTAAAGCTGGTGGGGGTTATTGAGCAGAGTGAAGGCGTTTTTCATGTCAGCATACATCCGGCGCTCATCCCCAGTGTCTCGCTACTCGGTTCCCTGGAAGGTGCCTATAATGGCATTGAGCTTGAGGGTGAATACGGCATCGTTTCCGGTCTGGTGGCTCCGGGCGCGGGTACTTACCCCACCGCCGAGGCGGTAATTAAGGATTTGCTGGACATTGCCGAGGGCCGCACCATGCCCATGCCAGTTTCAGCGGAGCCAATAGTCCTGGGCTCGCCGGAGGATGTCACCCGGCGTTACTACCTGAGATTCAGCATGGCTGACCAGGCGGGCGTGCTGGCCCAGATTTGTAATATCTTCTGGAAATATGATATCAGTATTGCCGGCGTCATTCAGAAGGAGGCGGTGTCCAAGGAGTTTGTCCCGATAGTGATGACCACCCATCTGGCCAGGGAGGGTGACCTCCAGGCGGCTATTGAGCAGGTCGATAGACTGGAAGTGGCCAAAGCCAGGACGAGAATCATCCGCATCC
>CAYGYD010000011.1:0-12353 GCA_964354005.1 uncultured Dehalococcoidales bacterium
ACCGGTTGGACTCCGCCGGTCGAGGGCCGCTCTCTCCACATACTCAACCGGAATCCCCTTCGCCTGGGCCAACTGCACTATTTCCGCCACCCTTCCTTTAGCAAGGCTGTGGCTCCTGATGTTTTTCTCCAGCAGTATCTTGCTTATCGGACGGCCAGCTTTCAGCGCTTCCAGTAGCGGATTCCGACCAATAATAACTTCGGCCATTACCTGCTCCATCGCCTAGTATTCGGACACATTTCTCACACGCCAGTACACCCAGGCTACCTCTAGGAAGATAGCAAAGAAGAGGATAGACCAGTGCCTCTCGAGCGCCACTTGGTGTAAAATTCTGAGTTATATTGCGACAAAGTGCACAAAATGAACGTTTGTAACAAGTCTTAGAGGATTCAGAAGGCACATTCCTTTACGGAGTTCATCATCCCGTCTGATATAGCTTGTGTATAGGTCTCAAATGTCTCCGGCATTCATGTAAGCTCTTCTTGGAGCACCCGGCGGCTCCGCCGCCGGCACAAGCACAAGCGCAGGCACAAGCACAAGCCACGCAAGCACAGGCGCACGTCATATGACTACGGCCTGCTGTACTCGGTTCTCTCTGTTGACCCATGATGACGGCTGCCCATATCGCCGGGGTAATATAGTCACCATAATCCCGGTCATAATACCTGCCCTGTGCATCCGGCTCAATCCCTTCTTCTATGACATATTCCCTAAAGCCTTTTTCTATCTCTGCCTTTTTAGCCTTGTCCTGAGCCATCGCCTTTTCTGCGGCGGCGATTCGTGTCTTCAATTCTTCGTCCCTGGCTTGCCTGTTTTTCCTCACCGCCAGCACTATTGCCATAACCACCGCTATTCCAATAGCGATAAGTATGATAATTGGCCATCCACTAATCCCTTTCTTAACTGGTTCAGCCGTCGCAGACAAAAAGCTGCCGTCAAGGCATTCAACCCTGATAGTGAGTTTTCCACCCGGTGGTATGTTAAACCGCTCCCAGGTGATGATTTTGTTACCAGTCGAAGCCGGCA
The DNA here is from genome assembly GCA_964354005.1 of uncultured Dehalococcoidales bacterium. GTDB lineage: Bacteria > Chloroflexota > Dehalococcoidia > Dehalococcoidales > UBA2162 > CAVSBN01. Next base: position 1,027 of record CAYGYD010000011.1, read on the forward strand.
GTGGTTCGACGGAAGAGTAGGACTCGATGTCGACTGGGGAAACAAGACTTATCTGTAGATGCTCTGTTACTGCCCTATCGTACCATCCGGGGGTATAATTTATGCGCCACTTGTTTTCAGATGTTAATCTCTCGAGCAAGTCCCCCTGAAGAACGACAAACTTAACTCTGAAAGTCTCACCTGGCAAATAGTCCTTATCCAGGTCTACGCGCACCCCATACCAATTCCCGGAATTATTAGCATAGACTCTGGACGCCGCCCCGCTGAATTCCTCAACCGAAAAGCTAGAGTTGGGCAAGCCCACGGTTATCCAGGGTATGTTACCGCTGAGGACTTCCCATTCTTGCTCATAGGTGATTCTCACCTTTCCACTGCTTTGCGGCTCCAGTGAGACAAGATAGTCTAGTATCTGATACGTTCCGGTATCAGCTTTGACTGGAACAGTTGCCGCCAGTAGAAAGACTAGGGCGCATATTCCAGCGGACAACCACCGTAACATTCCGGCAAATACTCGCATCCGCGGCATTCCTTCCTATCTTTCAAATATGCTTTTTCTCTAAAACCGACGCAAACTGGATGATTCCAGATACTCTGCCATGAGTCTTTCAGTATATTACCCACTTTTTCTTTCAGCCACGATTGACAGGGTATCACCGACCCATCAGGTTCGACGGTCATATTATACTGAGCGGCAGAGCAGGCTTTAGCCCCAAAGCCAAACTCGATAGGATTAAACTGCTTGTAGCAGGTGGGAGAATACCACTCCAGCCTGATTCCCACCTTATCCGCCATTTCCAGGGCCTTTGATAATGCACCCTTAAGCTCATCCGGGGATACTCCACTGTCCTGCCTGGTACAGGTTCCTCTCCCACTGCAAATCAAAGTATTGCAGGCCATAACCTTCAGCCCGAGAGCAGGACCGCTTTTTATCAAATCCGGGAAAAGCGAAAAGTTATCTTTAGTCAGTGTCGTATTGGTAATTACCTCCAGCCCGCTTTCCAGAGCCAGGCGTATTCCGTCGCATGTCTCCTTCCAGGCGCCGCTCACTCCGACCATCCGGTCATGTATTTCCGGTAAGTGGGATTCCAGGCTGACCTGAACATAGTCCAGGTCGACCCGCTTCAAGTCCCGTGCTAGGTTGGTCAACTTTCTGCCATTGGTCACCAGACCGGTAACGAACTCCCGGGCGTGGTCAATCAGCTCAACCAGGTCTTCCCTGAGCGTCGGCTCGCCGCCGGTAAAGACGACCTGTGGGATACCATTATCCCAGAGTTTGTCCAGGACCTTCTTCCAGTCGCCTGTATTCAGCTCAGCGACATTCCGGGGACCACCGGTATAACAGAAATAGCAGTTGCTGTTGCACCGATATGTTATGGCTAAATCCATGCGCGGCGGAGCGGTCCAGAGCCTGGGATTGGTTTCTTTAGTATCGAGCTTAACATCCGATATGGGACAACTACCCCTGCCGACTTCAAGAAGAGCGCCATATATGCCGTCGAAGTCTCTTATCAGCACCTCGGCCGGTACCCTGGGGTATTTCTGCCGCATCCGAGAGGCGATTTCCCGTTTGAACCGGTCGGTATCAATGTTATCCGGGTATCGGGACATCACCTCGATAAATGTCTCGATGAACTCGGCGGCGGTATTATTCAGAAGAAGGAGATTCTGCCCGTTCACCCAGAGCATATTGGGCTCTCCTCTTCTCAGATGCAGGCGCAGACTGGGAATGGTCACATGCCTAATCTTGGAATCAGTCATCGTTCATGCCTATACCAAATGCTCAGACTCAATACGGAGTTTAGTCCCTTGATATCTCACATGTCAACTTCGTGGTTATGGCACTATTCGCCCAATTGTTGAGAAGTAGAAGGGAGTAGAGACCAGTCTTAGCCCGCTGGACAAATGCCAGTGTAGCCGTGATAAGAAAGGTGAATGCAATTGCATCAGCTCACCACTTCTAACACGATTCTGCTTGGGATGCGAGTCACGAATGAACCGGTCGTCCAGGCCCAGTGCTCTCTGGATTTTAGCCACATTGTCCTCATTGACCTCGCCCGGATAGTGAAACTCGTAACCATCTACGAGGTCGCCCAGCCCAGTGACTACCCGCCGCACCTTGGTCAGCATATCCTTCGTCCCCGCCTCTGAATGATAACCGTGAGGCATGAACCGGGTAGCGTTAGGCCCGAAAGACCGGATACCCGCGCTGTTTTTACTACGTTCATTATGACTCCCGTTTAGACTTCACTGGCAGTGAGCGGCTGGTACCACTCGCCCATCTGGCGTCCGATAGCATAAATCGGCAGTGAGCCACCAGCTTCCTCTACCGCCTGCTGGAATAGCTCGCTAATTACTTCCGGTGCCTCACGGGCTACATCCTTAAACTGGCCAATGTCAGAGTGCATATCAAAGAGCGACTGATTGGTGCCATCATTACGGGTGATTAAGGCATAGTCCCGATTTCGTATCCAGGTGTAGTCTTGAAAGCCGCAGGTAACCTGGTCACGCCAGCGTCCCCGGTGTGTCCCGGTCACCAGGGGCCAGAGGTCTTTCCCGTCTAACTTTTGCGGCGGCTGGATTTTTAGCAGATTCAGTGCCGTGGGCACGAGGTCGATATTATACACCAAGTGGCTGGTCCGCCTGCCGGCACCGACACCCCGCGGGTGTCGAATCATCATCACCAGGTCAATAAGTTCCGGATGCAAGCCGGGCGGCACCTTACCCATGACGCCGTGTTCACCCAGTTGATGACCGTGGTCAGAGACAACCAGAAGGAGGGTATTCTCCATCAGGCCCAGGGCACGCATCTTGTTCAGGAACTTGCCGAAGTACTTATCGACCAGAGTCACCTCGCCGGCATACTGCGCCCGCATGTTCTTCAATTCGGCTTTCTTCAGGAAATCCGTCCTGCCGTAGAGCGGCATAATCACTCTTTTACCAGAGTAATTGGGGTCGTACTTGCGCCAGTATTCCTCTGGAGGGTCCCAAGGCTCGTGTGGGTCAAAAGAGTCTACCAGCAGAAAGAAGGGCTGGTTGTCCTTATTCTCTTCCAGCCAATGCGAGGCGGCCAGAAATACCTTCGGGCCAAAGCAGTCCTTCTCGCTCTTCCGGTCGGCTATATTGGCCATGTGTTGCCGCAATATCATCTCCACATTGGTGCCCAGCATCCAGGGTTGAAGGACATCCATGATTGCTTCGCGTGGCAATGGCCGGCGGTATCGGTCGGCCTCCTGCCCACGTATCCACTGGAACTGATTGAAGCCACGATGGTAGTTCATTGAGGGTTTGAAGCAGTGGTAGGCATCGCAGATAAAGCCAGCGTGGTAGCCCGCCCGCCTCAGCATCTCCGCCAGCGTGGTTTGCTCTTCAGGAATTGGCTCCCAGCCATAGATCCTGACCATGTCCCCCTTCCGGGGATTGTATTTGCGGAAGGGAAAGGTGCGCCTTCCCGTGTGCATCGCCCGCCGCTGGGGTAGGGTGGGTAACGATTCGGGGTAGGCGGCATCAAAAATAACGCTTTCTTTAGCCAGTTTATCCAGGTTAGGGGTTTCAATCCAGGTATTGCCATAACAGCCCACATGGTCTTTCCGCAAACTGTCAATTATGACCAGAACCAGGTTCATCTCCGCTCCTTTCTCCATTCATGATGGTGCAAACAATCTAGTTTGGGTGACAGCTCTTTTATTGCTTCTTATATTTCGCTGCCAAGCATTATTGCTGAGATTAGTCCTCGGAATTCACATCTACTCTGCTTGCTGGTATATTCCCACTGCGGCGAGACTAACCAGCGTAGCAAGTGCTAAACAAGCCAGTGCCCAGCCATATGACCTGGGTTTTTGTTTGATATAAGCTATAGCTGTGGCCACGAGCGCAACGCCGGCGGAACTACAGCCCAGCACAAGTCCGAGCTGAATTAATCCGTCACCGTAGGTTAGACTGTTTAACCAAAAATGTCCACCCGGGAACCCCCCACTGACTCTCTGCCAAACGAGGTCTGGTTCTTTCCCTTCCCAGATGGCAGAAAACAGGTAGTACGGGTTCATGATATTCCTCCCTGGAAAAGCTATGGCTATGACTGGGGCCAGTGTACATATCATTGATGCAATCAGGGAAAGCCAATAGACGAAGCCCCCGTATACACGCTGTGATGAAGGCTGTGTTGGATGGTCTTTAGCTTCTTCCATGGTCTTTACCTCCGGCCCTAGGTTTTGGTAGCCTGTCCAGTATAGCAAGGATAGTTGTCGTGATTACTACAAGTAATACCACCACATAAATTGCTCCAGGAACATTCGAAATATAGCCTAATTTCGTTAGCGCGTTAGCTATAAGACCAAAGCTCGTATAGAACATTATTCCGATTAAGATATACCTTATCGCTTTAGACTCTGCTCTAATCAACACTTGAGCTCCGATGATTCCCCCTAAAACATGCCCAGCCAGCCAGGGGGCTGCGAATAAAGGAATTATCGCACCGACCAAGATATAAGGCCATACTGTGATGCAATCACCCATGCCAATTACCACGCCGCTTGAGGCCGCGGCGACCTTGAGGGGAACTCCCATTATAAGATTCAATGAAGGGACTATTGCCCATCCGGCTCCCATTCCAAAAAACCCGGAAATCAGGCCGATTCCAATCATGGAAGCCATGCCCCACCCGACCCGGCTTATGTCATAATTGACGACCGTTCCAGTGGAGTGCTCATAGTAAGGATGGGGTATTCTCAACCAGCTACTGAAGCGGTCGACCCTGGTTACCTGAGGCCACTCTGATTTCTTACCCCGCAGGAGGAAGTATAAGCCGAGTGTTAAGACGATAATTCCAAGTATAATTCTGATGATACCTTCACCAGTCATACCCAGATGCTTGGCCACCCAGATTGCCCCTTGCGCTCCAATGAAGCCACCCAGTCCGTATCCCAGCGTGCAAGTTATCGAGAGTTTTAGGTTGCCTACTCCAGTCTTCATAAATGGCCCCGTAGATACGAGACCACTTGACATAGCTACAATCAGCCCAGTTGCCCTAACGATAAGGCTGTTCACCGGCGTGAAAGCCAGCATGAGGGGTGTGTAGATAACCCCGCCTCCGATTCCGGCAAGGACGGCAATTACGGCTATCGCGAAACTCAGGATAAAGAATCCGAGAAGCAACCAGGTTATGTTGCTAAGTGCCATGCCCCCCGGCGGGACAACTGCCCCCTTCGATATTAGGAAGAGGGCAATGTAGGACAGAAGAACCGCAGTACACATCGCACTTAACTCAAGCCACGGAGAGCGAAATAGGTTCAGCCTCTTGCCTGACATGCTCATTATTTTGCATCCTTTCGAATGATGGGGGTTTGTAGATTGGAATTATAGGTGCAAAAGCCGGGCTGTGCAAGAGGAAGACAGGTCAGCTAGATTCAGGCTATGCTATGTTGGCCGGGCGGAAGGTATGGTACGGTATAAAAGACAGCCTCCGAGTTAGCAGTCGGACCTCTCCAGCAATTATTTCGCCTCATTCAGCAACAGCCCTGGATTAGACTCATCGGTGTCCAAGACCAAGACGCTATAGCCTTCTCCTCTCAAGGCTTCGGCAATCAAGTTAACCATTGTACTCTTGCCAACACCCCCCTTACCACACACGGCGATTTTCTTGATAGGACCCTTTCTGGCAGCACGCCTTTATGCTCTCATTCTCGGGCGTCGCTGGCTCACGGTTTAGCCGGCAGGTCAGCAGCAAATGTTGACAACATTGCACCTTCTTTGTATTCTAAACAACACGAATGCCACAAAAAAGTAAACTCACATCCTTCACCACCACAGAAGTATCACGCATAGTGGGTGCTAGTCGTCACCAACTTGCCTATTGGGACGAGACAGGGCTGCTGAGTCCAAGCCTGAGAGCAGCTTCAGGGAAAGGTTCACGCCGTCTTTACTCTCTGCAGGATATCATCGAGTTGAAGATCCTATTAAGACTACTAAAGAGTCCCTTATCATTACAACGGATACGTACTAGTTTTCGCTTTATCAGGGAGCGACCTGAGCCATTATCATCCCTGATAATCCTGACAGATGGTGAGACAATATACCTATATCAGGACGAAAACCTCCTTGTCGATACGCTAAAGCATGGCCAAACGGTATTGCGGATAGCAGTTCAAGATTTAATTACTGAAGTGCAAGAAAAAGTAAACGAGTTTTTCGCTGGTAAAACCCCATAGCTCAAGGGATGGGGTATTTACCGGCTAAACCCAACCACACTGATGCTCATGTGTCGGTCTACCTGAACGAGGGCATAGAAGACAAAAATCAGGGAGGGGGATAATCCCCCTCCCTGATGCCACGGAATTTAGCGAAGTCCTTACCATTTCTCCTGAGTGAGGCGAGCGGTGAGCCAGGTGCGAAGTGGCTCCTCCAGTGTCCCAATTTTAGACTCAACCCAACGGATATCGCCACTGGCCAGGGCCGCCTTCTCCTGGTCGGTCAGGTCGTAACCCTCAAGAGCCCGTGCCGGATTCTCCGCCAGCCTGGCCAGGAAGGTGCCATCGTCCTTAGCCCGGGCCAGCACCGTCAGTAGCGCCTTACCCGCCCGGTCAAGGGCTACCGGTTTCTCCACTTTGATGCGAATCAATTCAGCTATCTGAGCCCGGACTGGTTCGGGCAACTGTCCGGGAACGGCCGCAGGCTTCGCCCGGACGAAATCGGGAACAAGCACCCTCATCCAAGGTCGGGCTGCTACCAGCTCAGTCGTCCGCTCTCGACCGAGGTAAGCCAGCCAGTAAACCGCGCCAATCAGGACACCACCCCCGATGATGTTGCCAATGGTCACCGGAATCAGATTGTTCAGGAAACCCATCCAGTTGAGGTTAGCCAGCTTGTCGGGAGTCAGGCCAGCGGCAGTTAAAACTGCCGGATGGTCAGCCAGCAATATGCCCATCGGGATGAAGTACATATTGGCAATTGAGTGCTCGAAGCCACCGGCGACAAAAGCGGTGATGGGAAACAAGATAGCAATTATCTTATCAGTAACAGTGCGCGCACTGGCGCAGAGCCAGACAGACAGACAGACGAGGGCATTGCATATGATGCCCCGGGCGAGAGCCTCACCAAAACTCAGGTTAACCTTGGCATTGGCAATGAGCACAGCATTGGCGCCAACCCCATTACCGCTCAATGTCCACTGGGTAGTGTAGTACATCAGCCAGGCCAGGCTCAGTGCTCCGGCCAGATTGGCAAAATAGACCAGCCCCCAGTTGCGCAGGAGACGGGCAAAGCTGGTGCGCCCGCTGAGCCAGCTCATCACAATGAGGTTATTGCCGGTGAAGAGCTCCGCCCCGGCCACTACCACCAGAATCAGGCCGAGGCAGAAGGCGATGCCCCCAACCAATCGATTCATCCCAAAACTAAGGCCGCTGGCGGTGGTAACCAGAGTGAAGAACATGGCACCGAGACCGATAAAAACACCGGCTAGAATGCCCAGAATTACGGTGCTCAAGACATCGCGGGTTCCTTTACTTACCCCTACGGCCTCGGTTTTCTGGGCCACTTCCGCCGGGGGATAGGCTTCGGTGCTAACGGCTTTGCCGATTTTCTGAACCACCGCTTCTAACTGGGCTATCCTCTCGACCGCCTCCGACGGCATATTCACCCCCTGGAACAAGTCTGGCCCTTTGTTCCGGGTTGCGGTGGCCTGCCCCTCAACATTATCCTTTTTATTCGCCATATTAGTCTCCTCGGCTAATAGAATGGGGCTCCTTAATGACTAAACTACCACTTCTCCTGGGCGAGCCGTAACCAAAGCCAGGTAGCCTGGCGCTTGTCTAGCTTGCCCACCCACTCTTCAATCTTAGTAATATCGCCGCTGGCCAGGGCCGCCAACTCTTCGCGGGTCAGGGTGTAGTACTCAGCCAGCGCCTCGCTAGGATTAGCGGCCAGTCGGCCCAAGAAGTCCTCGTCATCGGCGGCTCTCGCCAGAATAGCCAGGATGGCCTCCCTTCCCTTCAGCCTTTCCGCACGGCTGAGCGGTCTTCTTTCCCTTACTACTGTTTCTGCCATTGCCACACCTCCTTATCATCCTTTCACTTCTAGCTTACCGCTTAATCGGCCGTAGTGAACCGACCCAGCAACCTAATTTGGAGTATTCGGAAGTCGTATTTTTTCTGCCCTAAAGTTCTATATCTTTAGTACGACGATTGCGAGAGAACTTGAGAATACTGAACTAGTGGTTTAAAATGAGATTGGCCAAAGACCACTTGAGAAAAAGGAAGCGGTGCCATTATGAAAATAAGAATACTGATTGCTGATGACCACGCTGTCCTCCGAGAGGGCATGCGCAACCTTCTGGAGCAGGAGAAAGACTTTGAAGTGGTCGGCGAGGCCAGCGACGGCGAAGAAGCCGTCCAGCTAGCCAAGGAACTGAAGCCGGATGTGGTCGTAATGGATATCGTCATGCCCAAGCTCAACGGCATTGAGGCCACCCGGCTGATTAAGCAGACCAGCCCATCCAGTGCAGTCTTGATACTGACTGCCTACAGCGATATTCGCTACATCCTCGGACTTCTGGAAGCCGGTGCCTGTGGTTACCTGCTGAAGAGCGCCCGCGGCAGCGAGATTGTCGGCGCCATCCGTGCCGTGCGTTCCGGGGAATCGGTACTCGACCCCGTAGTCACCCGCAAGCTATTACAGCGCGTCGTTGGTCCCGCACCGGCGCCGGGTGGCGCCCAGGCCAGCTTACAACTCACCCCCAGGGAGACAGAAATCCTGCGACTGGCCGCCAGAGGGATGAGCAACAAAGAAATCGCCGATGAGCTCTTCCTCAGTCTGCGCACGGTGAAAGCACACCTGACCAATATCTTCAACAAGATGGGCTGTGGTTCACGCACCGATGCCATAATCAAGGGACTCAGACAGGGGTACATTACCCTTGATGACATGTCAAAAGATACGGAGAGTGTATAGTGGGCACCAGAGTTAGGTTGACGGAGCAGAACTATCGGGAGCTTTTTGAGAATGCCAGCGATGCTATCTGGGTTCAGGATATGGAGGGCAATATCGTTGATGCCAACAAAGCCTGCGAGAAACTCACCGGATTTACTCACCGAGAGCTCCTACGCAAAAATGTCAAGGAGTTTATTACCGGCGAATTTTTAGAGTTGGCCCGGGAAATCCGGCACAAATTGCTCAGTGGTGAGCAGTTGTCCAAGCCCTACGAACAGCGGCTGGTCAGAAAAGACGGTACCATCGGTACGATGAAAATGGCCACCAGTCTGGTCGTGATTGACGGTAAGCCCATCGGCTTCCAGCATGTGGCGCGGGATGTCACTGAAGAAAAGAGCATGGCTGAGATGCTGGCCGAGATTACCAATGGCTCGCCCATCGCCACCTTCGTGGTTAACAAAGAGCACAAAATCACCCACTGGAATACGGCCATTGAGTCGCTTTCCAGCATCAGAAGTCAGAAAGTGCTCGGCACGGATAGGCAATGGCAGGCCTTCTATCCTGAGAAGCGACCCACCGTGGCCGACTTAATTGTGGATGGGGCCTCACCGCAGAAGATTGAAGCCTATTACCAGGGCAAATACCGCCGGTCCAACCTGATTGAAGGCGCTTATGAAGCCGAAGACTTCTTTCCGCACTTAGATGCTTCCGGAAGATGGCTCCGTTTTACCGCCAGCCCCATCAAGAATAAAGAAGGAGAGACAATCGCCGCCATAGAAACACTGCAGGATATCACCGAAGAGAAGCAGTTGCAGGAAAACATGCGCTACTATGCCCAGCTCATCACCAAGACCCAGGAGGAGGAAAGGAAGCGTCTGGCCCGTGACCTGCACGACGATGTTTCTTCGTCACTGCTTCTTCTGATTCAGCGTCTGGATAGCCTCATTTCAACCAAGAGACCAAAGTTGTCTCCTCAGGTCCTCAGCGAAAAGCTGGAAGACCTACGCACGCAGACGGTCTCCGCACTGAACTATGTCCGGCGCTACGCTCAGGACCTGAGACCGCGGATACTGGATGACCTTGGTTTAATCCCGGCTCTCGAATGGATGGCTGACGACCTGGAAAAGAACTACGGCATTAAATCTCATGTCAAAATTAGCGGCACAGAGCGTAATCTGCCGACCGAAGTGCAGTTACTCCTTTTTCGCATCGCGCAGGAGGCACTGAGCAACATCCGGAGGCATGCCAAAGCCTCCCTAGCCGTCATTAAACTTGCCTTTGGTCATGGCACCATCACCATGACCGTAAGTGACAATGGTCGCGGCTTTCAGGTGCCCGCCCGCATCGAAGACCTGGCCAGCATTGGTCGACTCGGCATCATGGGCATGGCCGAGCGGGCACGCTTGCTCAGCGGTACGCTGGAAATCAAATCGGAGCTAGGAAAAGGTACGCGTGTGATTACGAGATTACCGATGTAGAAAGTACCGGCCCTTTGCGGCTACATTCTGCACTTGCCGCATCCATGAACTGTCTCCGTCACCGAACCCCATATAGCCGAGTAAGCCAATCTCTTTCCAGTACTATAGTAATCCCAACCTAAGTAATCCCAACCTAGCCAGGAACCAGTACATTTGTGGGATAGACGCTAGTTGCCTGACATGCCATTATTACTTACAGAGGGGTAGGAGTAGCTTCACCTTAACAAATAGGGGAGCAAGACGCAAAATCAGCTACTGGAAAACCTGCGTGGCGTAGACTTAGCGGGAAGCGTTGAAGCGCTACCTGTATATGGTCACTTAGGTGGCGTGAAGCTAATAGTGAAACCGACCGCGGGGGGCAGTTTCGGTTTTGTCGTTTCTGTACAGGGAGTGAAATCTGGTGAATGGGACTCGAGCTACCGCTGAGTCCAGTCTTTAAGTGAAGAGGGAGACAGGAGGTGCCAAGATGGACAAAAAGGACAGTAAGAGTGGCATTTTCGAGCTGGCAGGGTATACCATAAAGCGAACTGAGCTTGGTCTGGACCAGGAGCAGGTGACATCTATTATGAGCCAACTGCTTAGCCAGCGCGACGCATTACTCAAACGTCAGGAACATCTCCTGGCGCTCAGCCAACTCGCGGAAAGAACCGTCGCTGAAGCCGATGAATTAGCCAGAAAGTTTAAGAGAGAGGCCGAAGAACAGGCTGAAGCTGAAGCTAAAGCCCTCCTCACCAAAGCGGAAGAGCAAGCTCAACAAATAATTGAAGTTAAGGTAGCTGAAGCGATGGCCTCAGCCCAAAGCGAAGCTGCCACTATCAGAGTTGATGCGGAAAAACAAGCTCAACAAATAATTGAAGTTAAGGTAGCTGAAGCGGTGGCCTCAGCCCAAAGCGAAGCTGCCACTATCAGAGTTGATGCGGAAAAGCAGTC
>CAYGYD010000011.1:12453-24971 GCA_964354005.1 uncultured Dehalococcoidales bacterium
TGGCCTCAGCCCAAAGCGAAGCTGCCACTATCAGAGTTGATGCGGAAAAGCAGTCCGAAGCACTGCTTAAGGAAAGAGCACAAAAACTGCAATCCCAGATGAGAGACGTGGCCCAGCAACTATGCAACGAGATGTTGAGCCAGGCGGAAAGTGTCAAACAGCAGATAGCCGCATTCAAGGCAAACTTTGAGCAGGAGCTATCAGAACTGGAAAGGTTTAGCCATCAAGAAATCCGGACACAAGGTGACCACACCACAACTGAGACCGAGCCAGAGGTAATCAACGAAACTCGTACACCGACTGATACACTGGACCAATCGACCACCAGTGAAACAGGGGAAAAGGCCCCTCCACCCGAAACCGTCCCAAAGACCGAAGGTTATGAAGAACGCACAGTGTTAGAGATACTACCCCCGAGAGACATGGATGAAATAGGCCGGATCAAAACATACCTGGAGAGCTTACCGGCAGTCAAAATGACTGAACTCTTAAACTTCACCGATAGGACTGTAATCGAAGTTTTTCTGGCCGAACAAACGGATTTGACAGAGAAACTACAGCAACTCCCGCAGGTGGAATACGCTGAGGAGGTCACTGACGGTGACCACAAGAAAATCCAGGTCCGCCTTTCCTTAGTGTCGGCCTTAGACATGACCAAAGCTAAACTGGGTAAAACGGTTTCCCGTATTTTATCTAGCAAGCAATAGGCGGCAATATTTCGGAGCGGTTATACCTCTTCATTCAACAAGTTTTCAACCGGCTCCCCACGAGGCTTCTGTACACCTCGCCCAGGAAAGCGGACTATTTTCCTCATCTCAACTGTTTCCGGCGAAGTCCAGTATATTCAGCCTGAGTCTCTCCTCCCCACCCCAGCGGTCTACCTCTAGGTTGTACACAATGTCAAGGAGTGGGGATATTTCCGTCAGGTAGTTGCCGAGGCCGAAAGCCACTCCGTTCCATACGACGCCGGCCTGCTTGACCTTCAATCGCAGGTGTTCGCCGTTGTCACCCATGGTGCGGTAGTCCAGGACTTCCACCCGCCGACTAAGGAAGGTGGGGTGGGGATTGCCCTGGCCAAAGGGCGCCAGCTTCTGCATCAGGGGGAAGATGTCCCGGCCCAGGTCAGGCAGGCCAACTTCAGCATCAATATCAATCCTGGGGCGGAGGTCAACTCCCTCAAGCCGGGCGGTGGCCATCTCCATCAGAGCGCGTTCCAAGCGGGGGAGATTCCTTGTCAGCAGGGTGAAGCCAGCTGCCTGGGCATGCCCGCCGAAATGGGTGAAGAGACGGCGGCACTGAGTCAGAGCTTCAATGATATTGAACTCGGGGATACTGCGGCAACTGCCGCCACTGAACTGCCCACCGACTCGGATAACCACGGCCGGGCGGTAGAACTCCTCGGCCAGTCTACTGGCCACCAGCCCACAGACACCGCCCGGAAACTCACTATCGCCGGCAATCAAAACTGGCTGGATACCCCGGGCTAATACTTGCTGGCGAGCCTTGGTCAAGGCTTTCTTGGTCAGACTCTGGCGTTCGGCGTTCTTTTTCTCCAGCCAGGCCGCCAGTGCTCGTGCCTCATGTGGTGAATCGGTCATCAGCAGTTTGTAGCTGGCTATAGCGTGTTCCAGCCGACCGGCAGCATTGAGTCGCGGCGCCAGTATCCAAGAAATACAATCGGTATCCAGGCGATTGCTATTCAAACCTGACTGTGCCATCATCTCTCGAATGCCCAGACGAGGGGAAGCGCTGAGCAGTTTCAGTCCTTGCTTAACCAGATAGCGGTTTTCACCCAGAAGTGGCACCATATCAGCCACAGTGCCCAGAGCTACCAGGTCGATTAGCTCGCCCAGTTGCTTCTCCTTGCCAATACCCTGAAAGAAGGCTTGCAGTAGCTTGAGGGCTACGCCAACGCCAGCGAGGTCAGGATAAGGATAGGCAGAGCCCGGCAACTTGGGGTCAATCACGGCCGTAGCCGGTGGCACCTCCTCAGGCGGGGTATGGTGGTCAGTAATGATTATGTCAAGTCCCAGTCTCTTTGCCCGCTTCACCTGAGCCAGCGCCGTAATACCGCAGTCCACCGAAATGACCAGGGTGATACCCTGCCGGTGCAGGTTCTCCAGGGCGGCGATTTTCAGTCCGTAACCTTCGGTCAGACGGTGCGGGATATAAGGGACAGCCTTGACCTTAAGCAGGGATAGCCCCTGTACCAGGAGCGCGGTCGCGGTAATGCCGTCAGTGTCAAAATCGCCATAGACGGCGATGTTTTCGCCAGAGAGTAATGCCCGGTAGACTCGCCCGACTGCCTGATGCATGCCCGGCAGCAGAGACGGGTCGCCGGATAATCGGGCGTCGGCGGCGAGAAAGGACTCAAGTTGGGCTGGCTCAGTAAAGCCACGATTGTGGAGGAGCTGTGCCATTAGCGGCGGAAGTCCAGCCGCAGTCGCCAGACGCTGGTCACTCAGCGGTGGCAAAAGGTTCCAACGGCTATGGCTCAAGCCTACGCCTCGCTACCAGATGGCGGAAAAAGTCGCTTGCTTTTTCCACCAAGATAACCCCATCCCCCAGAAAAAGGGGGCGATATTGTACCAGATTTGCACTACTCTGTGTACCGGCGGATGATGAGCACCGAGTTGTGGCCGCCAAAACCGAAGGAGTTGGACAGAGCTGTGGTTACCTTCGCCTGGCGGGCCACATTAGGTACATAATCCAGGTCGCATTCCGGGTCGGGGTGGGTCAGGTTTATCGTCGGCGGTATTATCCCGTGCTGGATGGTCATGATACAGATGGCCGCCTCAATCGCCCCCGACGCTCCGATAAGGTGCCCCAGCATGGACTTGGTAGAACTCACCGGGACACGGTAAGCCTGTTCGCCAAATACGGTCTTGATGGCCAGGGTCTCAGTCTTATCATTGAGCGGCGTGGAGGTGCCGTGGGCATTGATATAGTCAATATCGCTCGGAGTCAACCCCGCCTTTTTTAACGCCAACTGCATTGCCCGCGAGGCCCCCTCACCTTTGTCATCCGGCTGGGTAATGTGGAAGGCATCCGCCGTGGCACCATAGGCAATAATCTCCGCCAGAATATTGGCCCCGCACTTGCGGGCATGCTCCAGGTTCTCCAGAACGAGGATACATGCTCCCTCACTGATAACAAAACCGTCACGCTGGGCATCGAAGGGCCGGGAGGCTTCCTTTGGGGCATCGTTTCTCGTAGAGATAGCCTTCAGTGCGCTGAAGGCAGTAATGCCCAGGTGGTTGATGATGGCCTCGCTGCCCCCGGCCAGCGCGGCTTCGGCATCGCCGCGCCTGATGAGCTCGTAAGCCACCCCGATGGCATCAGAACTGCTGGAGCAGGCTGAGGTGGTGCACAGGTTCAGCCCTTTAAGGCCAAGAGCGATGGAGACCTGCGCCGCCGCCATATCCGATATCATCATCGGAGCCAGAAAGGGGCTGACACGACTTGGTCCACTCTCAATGAGCACCTTGGTCTGCTCAAAGAGGGTAGTCAGACCGCCGATACCGCTACCCACCACGACGGCAATGTCACCCTGGTTGGCCGCGCTGACCTGCATGCCAGACTGCTGCACCGCCTGCATCGCTGCCGCCACCGCCAACTGGGCAAAACGGTCCATGCGGCGGGCTTCCTTGCGACCGATGTAATTGGTCGGCTCAAACCCCTTGACTTCACCGGCAAACCTGACCTCAAGGGGGGTGGGGTCACACAGCGTAATGTAATCGATGCCGGACTTGCCGGCAATCAGACCCTGCCAGGTGGTGGCCATGTCCAGACCCAGCGGCGTGAAGGCCCCGATGCCGGTGACCACCACTCTATTGTCACGATTAGCATTCAACTTCGCCTCCTGCCCTCCCCCAAAAAAGAGGTAGTGGCTGGGTAAATCGCACCCTCCCTCAGCAACTTGCCCTTGCCAGATTACGGCTAGTATAATGTATTTCTAGTCGGCTAGTCAATCCTAATGATGGATTGGCCAGCCAAAGTTGAAGCTATGAAAGTCACATTAGATACTCTGGGTTGCAAGCTCAACCAGGCGGAGACTGAGCTTTTAGCTTGGCAACTGGCTGAGGCCGGGTACGAAGTGGTACCTCAGACCGATGGTGCGGATGTCTATATTTTGAACACCTGCACCGTGACCCACACCGCCGATGCCAAGTCCCGGCACCGGCTCCGGCTGGCCCACCACCGTAATCCGGGAGCTCTGGTGATCGCGACTGGCTGTTACGCCCAGCGGGAGCCGGATAAGGTGAGTCAGATTGAGGGTGTGAACCTGGTCATCAGTAATAATGAGAAATCGGAACTGCCACGGCTACTGGAAAAAACCGGCTGCCGCCCGACTGCGGCTGATTTGACCGGCAATTCCTCGCTGCCATTACGCACGCGCGCCTTTGTCAAGATTCAGGACGGATGTAACAGCTACTGCGCCTACTGCATTGTCCCGCTGGTGCGCGGGCGAGAGAAGAGTCTACCCGCCACCCAGGTTGTGGCTGAGGTCGAGCGGCGGGTGGCCGATGGCTATAAAGAAGTCGTCCTGACTGGCACCAAGGTTGGCTCCTATCAGGAAAATGGCACGAGTTTGAAAGAGTTGCTGGAGCGAATCCTGGCACAGACTGATGTACTTAGATTGAGACTCTCCTCCCTTCAGCCTCAGGAAATCTCGCCGGAACTGATTGGACTGTGGCATGATAAAAGGTTGTGCCCCCATTTCCATCTATCCTTACAAAGTGGCAGCGACCCTGTGCTCCGACGGATGAAGCGGCGCTACTCAGTAAGTGAATATCAGAAGGCAGTGTCTCTGATACGCCGACTTCCGCCTGATGCCGCCATCACCACCGATGTCATCCTTGGTTTCCCCGGCGAGACTACGGAGGAATTTCAGGAAAGCTATGAAATGTGCCGTGACCTGGAATTCGCCCGCATCCATGTCTTTCCCTACTCCCTGCGACCGGGCACTGAAGCCGCCCAATTGCCGGGCAAAGTCAGCGAGAAGGTCAAAAGGGAGCGCAGTCAGCAAATGCTGGCACTCGCTCAAAAGAGCATCCGGAATTTCAAACAGAGGTTTATCGGCCAGACTCGCCCGGTATTGTGGGAAATGCAGGACAGTAAGGGCGTCTGGTCTGGCCTTACCGATAACTACATCCCGGTGCAGACTAAAAGTAGCGACGATTTGACCAACCGAGTCCTGCCGGTAAAAATAGCCTAATTAACAGACGGCAATACTATGAGCAATAGCCAAGCGCACTTTCTGGACTTATTCTTCCATCCGCGGAGCGTGGCGGTGGTTGGTGCCTCCCGAAATCCCTTGACGGCTAACTATCATCTCGTGTCCAACCTGGTCAATCTGAAGTTTCCGGGCAAGGTATACCCGGTAAACCCCAATGCCGTGGAGATTATGGGACTGAAAGCTTACCCTGATGTCAGGAGCATTGAGGGAGATATCGACCTGGCCGTCATCTCAGTTCCAGCTAACCTGACACTGGACATTGTGCGCGATTGTGTGGCCAAGAAGGTCAAATGCATCACGATTACCGCCGGCGGTTTCTCAGAAACCGGCACTGCGGGCCGAAGCGCTCAGGACGAGATACTGAGACTGCTGAGAGCCAATGGCATCCGGGCCATCGGACCGAACGCACTCAGCCCCATTAATACGCGTAACGGCTTCATTGTTGGCTTCATGCCAATACAGAAGCTACCACCGGGCAGAGCATCCTTTATCTTTCAATCCGGGCTGTACGAGCCCCGACTCCAGTGGCTCGTTTCTGACTATCATCTGTATTTCAGCAAGCTGGTTGATTTGGGCAACAAGATGGATGTGACTGAGGTGGATGCCCTGGAGTATCTGGCTCAGGACCCTGAGACCAGAGTCATCGCCATCCACACTGAGAGTATCGCCGGCGACGCCCGGAAGTTTTTGCACCTTCTGCAACAAACCACCCGAGAAAAACCGGTCATCATTCTCAAGTCGGGGCGTACCCCAGCCGGGGCTAAGGCGGCTTCTTCCCACACCGGCGCCATCATTAGAGCCAGCGACACCGTTTTTGATGCTGCCGTGAGGCAGGCCGGGGCAATCCGGGTCTCGGGGTTGGATGAATTTTTCGACCTGGCCAAGGTTTTTGAATACCTGCCACTTATGAAGAAAAACAGAGTCGCCCTGGCCACTCTCTCGGGCGGGGAGGGAGTATTGACCACCGATTATTGCCAGCTTAATGGCCTGGCATTGGCTGAGCTCACTCCAGAGACTCAACAAAGACTCCACGCCATCTTCCCACCCTGGAATATCCCGGTGAACCCGCTGGACACGGGGGTCTGTACCCAGTTCACGGCCGGCATTGATGTCCACATTGCCTTTCTTCGAGCGGTAGCAAATGACCCTAATGTTGACGGCGTAGCCCTGAGCTTACCGGTATCCCGTTTGCTTCAAGCCGAGGAGCTGGCTAAGGGCACCGGTGAACTGATTAGACAGGGCAAACCTGCAGTCACCTGGACCATCGACCCCGCCGAAGCCAGGGGGGCGATTGCCCACCTGGAAGCGAATAGAATACCGGTCTACCCCTCTGCCGAACGTGCCATTCGGGCCCTGGCGGCGTTATACCGGTACCACGAGATGCGGGAGGCAATGAGCTAGAAGACGGGCTGAGCGAACCGGAAGCAAACGCAGCAGAAACCTATCCCCCCTGACCTTCCCCTATCTATCCGTGAATGGAAGGAGCCCCGATATCGGTCACTCACTGACCGCACATAGCAACACATTTCTTGAACAATATGTGCTATAATAATAGTTTAAGTTCAATCCAAACCAATACCTGAGGGAGAAGTGCAATGACACAATTCAATCTCAACCAGTTCGTCCAGACAGCGGATAGAATCAGAAGAAAGGCACTACAGGAAAACCGGCTGACTGATAATCCGCCAGAGCCAGTGCTGAGAAAATTCTTGGAAAAAGAGCCGGGCATCCGGAAGACGATATACGGGAACTTTATCGCCGAAAGCGAGCCCAGCTCTCGGTCGGCCATGTTCACCAAGAACAGCGTTGACCATCCTTTCGGCGCAGAAGAACATAAACTGCTGGCCGGGTGCGAAGAAGCCCTCGCCAGGGAAAAGCTCATCTGTGTTGACCGGATTGTGGGCGACCCGAACAGTGGCGCCACCGTCCGACTGATTGTCCCGGAGCGGTTTGCCCATGTGGCTTACGGCGGTGGCAACCTTTTTGTCCCACCTCAGAGTAAGGTTAAAGAGCCCAATTACCAAATTATCTTCTTCGCCGATGACGCCTTTGAGGCCAACAAGGACAAACCCCTGCCCCAGAAGGATATCACCATCAGATTAGCCGTACTGGACAACGGCCATTTTGTCAAGATAATCCGGAATGGCAACTACATCGGCGAGTATAAGAAAGGTGTTTTTGCCGCCGAAGACTGGTTCGCCAAGACTAGTCGGGGTGGCATCTTTCTGCACGCCGGTTGTCGGGAGGACTACCTGCAATCGGTGCACGGCGATTACCGCCTATCGCGAACCTTGCTCGCTGCCCTGAGCGCCAATGGCAAGACTACTACCACCTGTAAAATCCTGGCTCGCAAGGGCAAAGAACGCTCCTGGCTCATTCAGGATGACGGCGGCACCCTCATGCCCGATGGCTCCTTCCACGGCTTTGAAGCCGGCGGTGTATTCGTCAAGACCGAAGGCGTGAACCCGGGGGAGCAACTGGAAATCTACTATGGTCTACTCAAACCGGAGACCGTCTGCGAGAATGTTTATGTTGCTGAAGACGGCGACTTTGATTTCTACAATTTCCGGCGTACCTCCAACGGCCGGGCAGTTATTCGCCGAAGGGACTTTATGCACGCCAGCCCCTATATTGATGTGGACAAGGTGGACAACCTGATTCTGATTACTCGCGGCCCGTTGATTCCCGCCATCTCAAAATTGACCGGTGAGCAGGCGGCGGCCTTGATGATACTGGGGCAGGCGATGGAATCTTCCGCCGGCGACCCTACTCAGGCTGGCCTGATTCGCAGTGAATTCTTTTACGACCCCTTTGTTGCCGGTAATCTGGCCGAACACGCCAATATCTTCTACGAGATAGTCAGAAATCTACCGCACCTGAATTACTATCTGATAAACACCGGGGGCATCGGTGAGGGAGAGCGCTACAAGGACATCCGGCTGGAATTCACCATGGGCATCCTGGATTCCCTGCTCCGGGGTGGGCTGGAAGACTGGATTGATTCCCCGACCGGTTTTAAGGTGCCCAGCGCCATCCGGGTGGTCGATGATATTTATCTGCACCCCGAGAAGCTCTATTCCCAGAGCGAATTTGAGGAGAAACAAAGCGAGCTCAACAAAATCCGCTACGAAGCGGTAGAAAAGGCCGGCCGTGGTCTGCACCCCAATATAAGAAAGGTTTTCCGCAAAACCGGACGAGGCTAGACATGGCTGAGGAATTGGGCAAGATAGAGAAACCGGAAGCGGGACAATTCCACAATAGACGAAAGCTTTACCTCGTGCCTCTGCTGTACTCATGGCAGGATGCGCCGGCCGAGTATACCGAGAAATATAATCTCTACTGGCAACAGGTGAAAGAGCATGTGGCTAACCTGGAATCGAAAATCGGCTCGGTCAACCGCATTTATCATGAGTCGGTTACAGCGGCCGGCGAAGAAGGCTTGAAAATCCTGGAGAAATTGAACCCGGCCAGTTCCCAGGTTGTCCAGGAGAGATGCCGGAGTGGCGCCCAGTTTGAGACGATTGAAGATAAAGACCTGGCTGAGGAGAGTATGGACTGGGAGCGACATGTCCTGATGGGTTTCCTCAGCGAAAAGGTGGCCCGGATGGTGTCTCAGTTCTTCGGTGAGGCCCTGAGGAAGAGATACGAGCATATCGCCAGGCGAATTAATGAGACCCTCAAAGAAAACGAGGCCGCCCTGCTCATCATTCGAGAGGAACACATGGTGCAGTTCCCTTCGGATATCGAGGTTTTCATCGTGGCACCACCAGTCTTAGACGAAATCCACCGCTGGCTGCGTGACCGTCGCACCGAGAAGAAGGACGAGGCGTAGAGAGATAATCAGGCCGCGTATTTCTGCCTCAGCTTCGGCTTTTCTATCTTGCCTGTGGGATTCCTTGACACTTTGTCAAAGAAGATTCGGCGGGGGCGTTTGTACCGCGGCAGATTCTGCTCACAGAAGAGCTTGACTTCCTCTTCGGTCAGCTTTTCTCCCGGCTTGGGGTCAATGACCGCCGCTGTCACTTCACCCAGCCTCTCATCCGGCACACCAATCACGGCCACATCATAGATTTTGGGATGGCTCTGAAGGACTTCTTCCACCTCAACCGGATAGATATTCTCGCCGCCGCTGATGACCACATCCTTCTTACGGTCAACGAGATGAATGAAACCCTCGTCATCAGTCCTGGCCAGGTCGCCGGTATATAGCCAGCCCTGCCTGATGGTCTCAGCCGTCTTGGCCGAGTTCTTATAGTATTCCTTCATCACCCCGTTACCCCGGACGAGTAGCTCGCCAATCTGCCCCGGAGCCACATTACTACCCCTATCATCCACAATGCGGGCTTCCCAGTTAAAGCCGGGCTGGCCAATCGCCCCCACTTTCCTCTCGTTCTCTATTCCCAGGTGCACACAGCCCGGGCCTCCGGCCTCCGCCAGGCCATAGTTAGTATCGTACTGCATATCGGGGAAGTATACCTTCCAGCGTTTGACCAGGCTGGGCGGCACCGGCTGGGCACCGATATGCATCAGTCGCCAGCAACTCAGGTCGTAGTCTTCCTTCCTCAGTTCACCCCTATCCATAGCCACCAGAATATCGTGGGCCCACGGCGTGAGTAACCAGACAATTGTCCCCCGCTCCTGATACACCGCCTCAAAGATATTCTTCGGGTTGATTTCAGTTAGAATTGTCGCCCGGCCGCCGACAATCAGACTGCCGAACCAGTGCATCTTGGCACCGGTATGGTACAGCGGGGGGAGCAGGATAAAATTGTCCTCGTGTTTCTGGTAGTGGTGGACATTCTCCGTGATAGCGGCACACTCCATATTCTGGTGGGTCAACAATATTGGCTTAGGGTCGCCGGTGGTGCCGGAGGTGAAGTAAAGTCCGCACTCGTCTTCATCGCGCAGTTCTATGTTCACGGGCTTGGCCGGGGCGTGCGCCACAATCCCCTCAAAACTCGCCATGTCTTTCGGCGGATTCTGCCCAGCAAAGATGTAATTCTTTATCGCCGGTAACCGGGAACGGATGGCTTCCACGCGCTCGGTGAACTCCTCACCCAGAACCATCGCTTTGGCTTCAGCAATATCGGCGCAGTACTTGATGTCCCGACTGGTAAATCTGAAGTTCAACAGCACGGCCCAGGCACCAGTCCGGATAATGCCAAAATAAGCTTCGAGCCACTTGATGGAGTTCATCATGAGGTGCAGGACACGGTCGCCCTTCCTGACTCCCATCTCAATCAGTGAATTAGCGACCTTATTCGCCCGCTCGTCAAACTCCTGCCAGGTGATTTCTTTCCTGATTTTCTGGCTCGGCCGCAATTCAATGAGCGCCGAATCCCTCGGGTACATTCGGGCGTTCCGGGCCAGCATTTCGGCTATGGTCATCTCTCGTGTCCTCCCAAAGCAGGGGGGTTCGTAAGCTCTAATTTAACCATAACGGCACTCATTACGTCCAGATTTGAGTTTGGGTAACCTCACCCCCTAACCCCCTCTCCTAATAGGAGAGGGGAAAGAAAAATAGGAAGAGGGGCTTAAGCCCCTCTTAAACACCCTTTTGCCCTACAAGAGACGTGGAGTCGCCTCTTGGATACCCTTGTCAGTCAAACCCATTCCCCATAAAGGAGAGCTTCTGTGGACTGGGCAAAACCGCTTCCAACTCGTTTTCTTATTTGATACCCTATGTCTTTACCCTTATATAAGGAGGGACTACCCCCCTCAGTTGGTTCTTTCTCATTCATTTTAAGTAAGCCGAGGGGCAAAGTACTAGAATGGCGGAGTTTCACGTGTAAGCTTGTCATATTCTAACTGTTCTATTTCCAATTGTCTTTTACGACGCTCCAATTCAGCTTCCTTGCAAGTTAGATTCCTAATCTGTAAGTACTGCTGCACTATAATAATCACTACGGAAACCCAGAAAACTGTAAACCCAATGACTGCCCACCATTGCCAAGCCAATCCCCGCATGTTCCAGCCTAGAGTATCTGCTATTAAAGGCAAGTATGTTGCTACAAATCCCGCTATTGTGAGCACAATAATTAGAGCCCTAAAGAGTAACTTCATTACCATACCCTCCCGCTCTTTTAGCACAAGGGTACCCAATTTCTGGGGATATATCAAGCAAATGCATGGCCTCTTAGTGGTAGTGTTGAAATTCCAGCCTGGAGAATGTTAATATGATAGGACTGACAAGGAGCTAGTGCCGAGACATGGTCAATTGGCAGGTAACCGCCGCCACGATTTACTGTGATGCCATTGATGATGAAGTGACCTTGCTGGTCTACAAGGACTGGTCGGTGAAATGCACCGGCCACCCCAAGTACGGTAAGACCAGTAAAGGCGCAAGTAATTTGCTGAAAAAGAAAAGTAGGCAGTTAGGGCGAGCACTGGAGTGTGAGGGGCCGGAGTGTCAGCGAGCCATTCAGTACCGGGACAAGCTCAAGACCGAGGAATCACAGACAGCGGCCGCTGATAAGCCAGCCGAGAAATAATGTCCTCAAACAGTCAAGGTAACGCGGAATGAGTAACGACAAGGAAGTAAAGATAAAAATCGAGAACCTGTCGCTCTCCTTCGGCGGCGTGAAGGCCCTTACTGACATCAGCCTGGAGATAAAAGAGGGAGAAATTCTGGCTATTATCGGGCCGAATGGTGCCGGCAAGACCTGCCTCCTGAACTGCATCAATGGCTTTTACAAGCCCCAGCAGGGCGAAGTATATTTTGAAGGTCGGCGAATCACCCGGATACGCCCGGACAAGGCAGCTCAGCTAGGCCTGGCGCGAACCTTCCAGAATATTGAGCTCTTCGCCGGTCTTTCCACGCTGGATAATATCATGGCCGCCCGACATGTTCTGATGAAGCAGAACTTCGTCAGCAGTTCTCTGTATTTCGGCTGGTCACACGGGGAGGAGATTAAACACCGCCGGGTTGTTGAGGACATTATTGATTTCCTTGAAATCGAGGCAATCAGAAAGAAGGTAGTTGGCACCCTCCCCTACGGCTTGCGCAAGAGGGTGGAACTGGGGCGTGCCCTGGCCCTGGAGCCGAAGGTTCTGCTTCTGGATGAGCCGATGGCGGGTATGAATCTGGAAGAAAAAGAGGATATTGCCCGGTTTATCGTTGATATCTTTGAAGGGCAGGGAGACACCTATGCGGATACGCCGGTGCTAAGGGACGGTGTTAGCTGTATTGTCCTGGTTGAGCACGATATGGGCGTGGTGATGGACTTGGCCGACCGGATTGTGGTTCTTGATTTCGGTCGCAAGATTGCTGAGGGCACCC
>CAYGYD010000012.1:0-23757 GCA_964354005.1 uncultured Dehalococcoidales bacterium
GATTTGAAGTCCGCGAAGCCCACCGGGACTCATTCGCCCCCTCGCCTCAGACAGTCCCAGTATACATTATCCGCCTTGACCAGGACAATATAGATTTTCAGTAACCTATCCCCCTGACCCCCTTCCCTTGATAAGGGAAGGGGGAATAATTTATAAAAGAGGGACTTCGTCCCTCTTAGACGCCCCGCTTTGAGAGATAAAGGCCTAGCCCCTCTTAGACGCCTCTGCTCAGAAAAAAAGAGGGGCGAAGCCTCTCTCTAAAAACTCCTCCCCCTCTCCTTCAAAGGAGAGGGGGTAAGGGGGTGAGGTTGATAAACGACCTCGCCTAGAGAACGTAGGTGGGTTCTCTCAGAAACACACCCACCCGAACCCACTATCACGATTACCAGTAGCTGGCACTTCTGCTAAATTATCCCGTCCCATACCTTCCGCTCTTCAGCATACGGGTCGTTTTCCACACGGCACTCAATGTTGAGGAGCATGGTGGCCCGTTTTTCAGGTGAGTAAGTGGGCCACTTTGGCAGCCCCTTATGGTTCGGGTCACCACTGCGAGCAAAATTGACCCAGGCACTGCTCATATTCTCGGCCAGCTTAAAGCGTTCGGGTTTATCTCCGAGGAACCTGACACCGGGGTCCATGTTATTGAAGACAAAGGGAATCTCAAATGAGTGGGCCGACTTGAACACACCGCGCCTGGCTTGACTCTCCCAGGTGAACAGGTACATATAAACCGGTGCCGCACCGCCAGCCGCCTTCCGTTCGGCGAGCCGGATGGAGGCAACACGCATTCGGTCACTGCCAATGGCTACCAGGATATCGTGCGGTGTTGACCCGGGCCGCGTGCGGCGGTAAGCCGCGATAAGGTCATCAACCTTATCGCCCACTACTTTATCGTTTAGTCTCTGAGCCAGGGTGGCCACAGCGCGCTGGCGCATTGTCGCTTCATCGTATTTCCCGAACTCCGGGTCGCGCATCAACATGAAGGTCCACTCATCCCTATTGGTGCCGATGATGAGCGGCACATTTGACGCAGTCGGCGCCGCAACCGGGTCAAAAGGATGAGCCGGGATGATTTTCCCGTCAACCACGGGGGACATGTCCGAGCCGGGCCTATCCACGCCGCGGGAGAGCGACATCCAGGCGAGGTAGATGACATCCGCACGCATTTCGTGGAGCTCGTTAGTTCTATCAGGAGTCACACGAACAACATCAAGAAATTCGCGTGCAGTTCGGGTTGCGTCTTCGGATGTTTGTGCCCTCAGACCGGGGCCACTCTGCACTACGGCACGGTGGAACAGCCCCTTGGCCGCCGGCATCGCCATCAGCGTGCTCACCTTAGCACCACCCCCGGACTCACCAAAAATCGTGACATTCCCGGGGTTACCGCCGAACGCCGCAATATTATCACGCACCCACTTGAGCGCTGCCACCAGGTCAAGCATCCCGGCGTTGCCTGAGCTGGCATATCGCTCACCAAATATCTCCCCCAGATGAAGATACCCGAACACGCCAAGACGGTGGTTGACTGAGACAACGACAACGTCATATGTTTTTGCCAGGGGAGCCCCATCATAGAAAGGGGCGTGATTAGCTGAGCCGGTGCGGAACCCGCCGCCATGTCCACACCATTACCGGTCTTTTGCCATTGTCATTAAGCCCACGAGTCCACACATTGAGGACAAGACAGTCCTCACTCATGGAATCCATGCCGGTGGCTCCCCAGTAGCTAATCCTTAAGTTGCCTTCGGGAGGCTGCCAGCACACAGGTCCGTACTGGGTGGCATCCCTTACCCCGGGCCACGGTTTTGGCGGGATTGGCGGCATAAAGCGATTCTTCCCACCTGTCGGGCCCCCATAGGGAATACCCTTGAAGGTATGAATACCATCTTCAGTGGTTCCACTTAACTTCCCATAAGTTGTTTCCACGACTACATCGGCCATAGTGAAACTTCTCTCCTTTTATTTGTTTTTCTACAGCTAGGCGATAATCCGCCTGGGTCTCCGTAACTAACAGTCCGGCACTATGAAGAGCTCTTCCATACCTCTAGTATGTTCCACAAAATAGCCCGACAAGTCTGCCGATGCTGACACAAGCAACACATTATACAACATATTGGATGCGCGAGTGTCAATATTTTGCTGTGTTTTGACAATGAAGGAGTCATTTTGTTAGAATGCCCCCCTATGGCATCAAACTCCCGGCCTACGGTCAGCCAGTCTCGTGGGATATACTTCGGTTGGTGGACAGTCTTAGTTACCGGCATTGTCTCTGGTCTTGGGCACGGCTTCTACCAATATGGTATTTCCGTCTTTTTCAAAGACATAGCGTCTGAACTGGGTTTGAGCCGGGCAACTACATCTCTGGCGACGGGGATTGGACGGCTTGAAGGCGGTATCCTTTCCCCCGTTGCCGGTTGGCTTTCTGATAGATTCGGGCCGAAATGGGTAACCTTCACCGGTATCTGTATTGCTGTTATCGGTCTGGCGTTGATGAATTTCGTCACCTCTGAGTGGGCCTACTTCGTCGCCTGGGGGGTACTGACAGGTTTCGGGCTCAACCTCGGCTTGACCGTCGCCATAGATAAAACACTGACCAACTGGTTCGTCCGCAAGAGGGGTTTAGCCCTGGGCATCAAATTCGCTCTCATCGGCGTGGGCGGCGTGGTAGTGCTACCGATTGTTACCTGGCTCGCAGCTATAGTCGGCTGGCGGGTGACCTGCCTAATATGGAGTGCCATTATGCTGGCGTGTATCCCCCTTATGCTCATCTTTATGAAACAAAAGCGCCCCGAATATTACGGATTACTCCCCGATGGGGCTAGAGCCGGGATAGGTGCTGAATCAGACAAAGACGACATCATGGACAAGGGTGTTGCCTACGCCTCCAGTTTTCAAGAGACCGAATTCACTTTCAGGCAAGCCATCAGAACCAGAGCATATTGGATGATTGCCATAGCTTACGGTATCTTTACACTGGTGTACGGGGGTTTTACCATACATATTATTCCCTTTTTGACTGACACCGGGATTAGCGCAACGGCCGCCAGCGGCATGATGGGTATGATGGTCTTCTTTACCATACCTTCCAGGTTCTTAGGTGGAGTTATTGCTGACCACATAAGAAAAGGCCGTCTACAGTTTTTGCTGGCGGGTGGGTTTATTTTGCAGGCTATCGGGATTGGCACATTTCTCTTGAGCCAGAATATGGCTTCGGTCTATACCCTGCTCATCCTTTATGGCTTCAGCAGCGGGGTAGTCACTCCACTAGTCATCATAATCCTGGGACGTTACTTTGGGCGTAAAGACTTTGGCTCAATATTCGGCACTTGTATGCTACTCAATGCGCCGCTTTCGCTATTAGCCCCGGTCTATGCCGGCTGGATATACGATACTACGGGTAGCTATACCACGGCGCTTACGGTATTCGCCGTGCTGGCCGCCGTTTCGGCACTTATTGTCTGTCTTGTCAGCGCTCCCAAGCCACCAGACAATGTCTAAAGACAAAAACGGTCAGCACATGTTAAAATGAATTGAAACTCGTGCTCTTTTTGGCTACGGAGAAGAGATGGAGAAAAGAAAAGAACCTCGCCTTACCGAGAGCGTCAAGGCTGCTGGCTGAGCTTCCAAACTGGGTCCGGGGGACCTGGATGAAGCCCTGTGCGACCTGCCGCTAATATCCGACCCGAATATCATACGGGGTGTCGAGAGCATGGACAACGCTGGTGTCTACCGGCTGACTGATGACCTGGCCCTCGTCCAGACGGTGGACTTTTTTACGCCGGTGGTGGACGACCCCTACACCTTCGGCCAGATTGCCGCAGCCAACGCCCTGAGTGATATTTATACCATGGGTGCCAGGCCGCTGACGGCCATGAACCTGGTCTGCTTCCCGGCCAAGTCCCTGCCCATCTCAGTCTTGAAGGATATACTCCGGGGTGGGCTGGACAAGATGAACGAAGCTAGGGTGGCACTGGTGGGCGGGCACAGCGTTGATGACACCGAGTTAAAGTATGGCCTTTCCGTCACCGGGGTGGTACATCCAAAACGACTCATCACCAACTCTGGAGCCAGGGCCGGGGATAAACTCATCCTGACCAAGCCTCTCGGTACCGGAATCATCGCCACGGCGCTGAAAGCCAACGCCGTTAACAAGAAGACCATCGCCAGAGTCAGCCAGAGTATGGCCCGGCTTAATAACAAAGCCGCCGAGCTGATGCTGCAAATCGGCGTTCATGCCTGCACGGATATTACCGGCTTCGGCTTCCTGGGGCATATTGTCCAGATGGCCCAGAACAGCCGGGTTGGCATTCAGATTAATACCGACTCCGTTCCTTTGTTCCCGGAAGCCGGCAAGCTGGCCCAGCGCGGTTTCTGTCCCGGCGGATTGCACCACAATCGCGACTTCTATTCGGCCTCCGTGGAAATAGCCAGTGAAGTGCCGGAGCATATACGAGACATCCTCTTTGACCCGCAAACATCGGGCGGCCTGCTGATTTCCCTGGCTCCGAGTAAAGCGGCCAGACTGCTTGAGAAGCTACACCGAGCCGGTATCCAGAACGCGGCTGTCATCGGCGAGGTCGTCAGCGCACCCAAGGGAAAAGTCATCGTCAGGTAATTTCGCCCATCAATTAACGACAGACACTTTCAAAACTCCCGCGCTAATCCATTGACAATGCCTATTTGATAATGTATACTAAAATCATCAACTTTATCAACAAAGGCTGTCTATGAAGCTATCAACCAGAGCTCGCTACAGCACCCGGGCACTCCTAGATATTGCGCTCAATGGCAAGGGCAAGCCAGTCCTGCTCAGAGACATCGCCCGGAGACAGGAGATTTCCACCATGTACCTTGAGCATCTCGTCACGCCGCTCATCGCCGCCGGCATCCTCCGGAGCACGCGAGGGGCCAAGGGCGGTGTCTGGCTGGCCAGACCCCCGCACGAGATAAAGCTGAGTGAAATCATGCAACCCCTTGAGGGTTCACTGGCGCCAGTTCAGTGCGTTGACGACCCAAAGTACTGCCGACGCTCCGCCTCCTGCGTAACACGGGAGGTCTGGAGTGAAATGAAACAAGCCATGAACCGCGTACTGGAAACAACTACTCTACAAGACCTGGTCGAGCGGCAAAAAACTAAGGAGCCGGCGGCCGATGGCATGTATGACATATAGTGTTATCAAGGGGGGAACGAGAAATGGCCAAAACAACCCAGCTAATCGAGAAACTGAAGTATAAGACAGTAGAGATACCACAATTGACCCGCGGTATTGCCAGGGACTCCACCGAGCTGATTGGCAATACGCCACTGGTCAGATTGAACCGCATCACCGATGGAGCCAAGGCAGAGGTGGTGGCTAAACTGGAGTCCTTTAATCCTCTGGGCAGTGTCAAAGACCGAATCGGCGTTTCCATGATTGCCACAGTGGAAGAGCAGGGGCTTATCAAGAAGGACACGGTCATCATTGAGCCGACCAGCGGCAATACCGGCATCGCCCTGGCCTTCGTCTGCGCCGCCCGCGGCTACAAGCTCGTCCTGACCATGCCGGACACCATGTCTATAGAGCGGCGGCAACTGCTTTCAGTCCTGGGGGCGCAGCTGGTGCTGACTCCCGGTGCCGAAGGCATGCCCGGCGCCGTGCGTCGAGCGGAGCAACTGGCCACCGAGAACCCCAACTACCTGCTGCTCCAGCAGTTTAAGAATCCGGCCAATCCTGAAATACACCGCCTGACCACCGCCGAGGAAATCTGGCGGGACACTGCCGGGCAGGTGGATATACTCGTGGCTGGTGTCGGGACGGGCGGCACAATCACCGGTGTAGCCGAGGTTATCAAGAAAAGAAAGCCAGAATTCAAAGTCATCGCTGTTGAACCGGCCAATTCGCCGGTCCTTTCCGGCGGCAAGCCTGGCCCGCACCGAATCCAGGGTATTGGCGCCGGCTTTATCCCCGATGTGCTGAGACTGGACCTGGTTGATGAAATTGTCAAGGTAACCAATGAGGATGCTGGCACAATGGCCCGCCGACTGGCTAAGGAGGAGGGCATATTGGCTGGCATCTCCTCCGGGGCGGCGACCTGGGCCGCTCTGGAAGTCGCCAGGAGACCCGCCAACGCCAGCAAACTTATCGTGGTGGTCTTACCCGACACCGGCGAGCGTTACCTCTCGACATGGCTTTTTCAGGAACTCTACTCGAACCCGCCGACAATATAAAAACAGGAGATAGGCGGACGGAGGAGTACATTAGCACCAATAAGAAGTAAACAGAATTCTTTGCTTGACAGTAGCAAAATCTAAAAAATCCAAGGAGGAAGGACAAGAAATAGATGGGAAGACTAGGACGAATTGCCGGGGCCGCGATACTGGTGCTGGGTGTGCTCGCCATTGTCGTCGGCGCGGTATTTATTTTCCAGGGGATTAGCAAGAATAATCTGATAGTAGAGAGAATGAGAGTTGAAAAGGTAAGCCTGGCTCTTGACCCGAATAACCCCACCACACTTACCCCGATTCAAAATGGGGCAGAGGCACAGGCGGCGGCTGACATCATCAGTTCACACCGGCGCGCCATCGCTCCGACATACCAGGACCTGCTGAACGGAGGGCGGTTTGATGCCACCAACCCTCAACATCTTACCTACGCCCAGGCGATGAACCTGGAGAACTACCTATACATGGGCGTTATCGCCTTTGGCCTCGTGCAGGTAGTCCTGGGTGCGGGGGCCTTTATGCTTGTCACCGGAATCGCCCTCGGCCTCACTGGCCTGGTGTTGTTCCGTTCAGCCAGAACAACGCTGTAGGCGAATCTAAAAGGCAATCTAAGGCAAAGTAGCAAGTGCTCAGAGAAGGTTAAAATAGTATGGAGCTCAAAGAAAGGAGGGACGAGGATGAGCAAGCGAGTTGGGGCTGTGTTCCTCGCGGTTGTGGGTGGTATCTCTATGCCGCTCTTGGTGTGGGTAGCCGGTATCGCCGCCCTCTATCAGATATTTTCCGAATGGCGGACGACTAGAACTTGGCTTATGTCCACTAACCTTACCTGCAACATTAATGCCGATTGTCCTCCGGGCTACCAATGCATCGGTGGTAGGTGCGCACCCGCACGCTCCGAATAGTGAAGGCCTTGGCAACCTGACCAGCACTACTATCAAGCCTATCAGCTTTTCCAAGAGCTTTGTTTCATCGTGCCCTGCATATAAAAGTGAAGGTAGAATATGAAATTTGAAACATTAGCCATTCACGCTGGCGAACGACCGGATACAGGCTACGGCGCGGTATCGGTTCCCATATACCAGACCTCCACCTTCGCCTTTGCTGATGTCGGCAAGACCCGGGGCTACGATTACTCGCGCACGGCCAACCCCACCCGGAAGGTGCTGGAAGATACCATTGCCCGCTTAGAGGGCGGTAAAGCCGGGTTTGCTTTCGCCACGGGTATGGCCGCCGAGGCCACGGTCATACACCTGCTTAAGTCCGGCGACCATGTTATCTCAGGGGATGATGTCTATGGGGGCACTTACCGGCTCTTTCAGAATGTCATGCGCGACTTCGGGTTGGAGTTCACTTTTCTGAGACTTAATGACCGCAAGAAGATTGAGGCGGCCATCAAACCTAACACCCGAATGCTATGGCTGGAGACGCCATCCAATCCCCTGCTGAACATCACCGACCTTGAGATGGCAGTGGATATTGCCAGGAAGCATAAACTGCTCACCGTGATTGACAACACCTTTGCCACGCCCTACTTCCTGAGGCCCATTGAGTTCGGCATTGACCTGGTCGTACACTCGACCACCAAGTATCTCAATGGGCACTGTGATGTGGTCGGCGGCGCCGTGGTCACAGCTACGGATGAGCTCTCCCAGAGGGTCCAGTTTCTCCTCAACGCCATGGGCACCTGTGCTGCGCCCTTTGATTGCTGGCTGGTGCTGCGGGGTATTGAGACGCTGGCAGTGCGAATGAAACAGCACGAAGTCAACGCTTCGGCCGTAGCTAATTACCTTGCCAAACAGCCGGCCGTGAATAAAATCTATTACCCCGGGCTTAGGTCCCACCCGGGGCATGAAATCGCCAGGCAACAGATGAAGGGTTTTGGCGGCATGGTCTCGTTCGAGACAGAAGGCGGCCTTGAGACCGCCAATCGCTTCCTCAAACAGATGAAGGTCTTCGCTCTGGCGGAATCGCTGGGTGGCGTCGCCTCTCTGGCGGAACACCCGGCCACGATGAGCCACGCCTCGATGCCCAAGGAGTATCGGGAGCAGATTGGCATCAAAGATAATCTGATTCGTCTGTCGATAGGATTGGAGAATATCGACGACCTGAT
This sequence comes from uncultured Dehalococcoidales bacterium, assembly GCA_964354005.1. Taxonomy (GTDB): domain Bacteria; phylum Chloroflexota; class Dehalococcoidia; order Dehalococcoidales; family UBA2162; genus CAVSBN01. The sequence continues at coordinate 8,313 of CAYGYD010000012.1, forward strand.
TGAGGACCTGTCACAGGCACTCAAACCATTGTGAGGGAAGCAAATTGTCTTACGCCAGAGCGCTACAGTGTCGCAAATGCGGGCAGGAATATCCGCTCAAGCCGATGAACCTGTGCGATTTCTGCCTCAGCCCGCTTGAAGTCACCTACGACTACAAGGGGATGGCTAAGGCGCTGACCCGTGAGAAACTGGCCAGCGGGCCACTGAACCTGTGGCGCTATCGTGACCTGCTGCCGGTGGAAGCCAGAGAAGTAGATATCGGCGCCGGCTTTACACCACTAGTCAAAGCGGAAAACCTCGGTCGCGAACTGGGCCTGGACCAGCTCTACATTAAGAACGACTGTCTTAACCCCACCTACTCTTTCAAGGACAGGCCAGTCTCGGTCGCCACGACCAAAGCCCGGGAATTCGGATTTGACACTCTTGCCTGCGCCTCAACCGGCAACCTGGCAGCCAGTGTCGCCGCCCATGCCGCTAAAGCCGGGATGAAAGCCTATGTCTTCGTGCCCGCCGATGTGGAATCGGGCAAACTGGTCGGCATCGCCATTTATAACCCGCTGCTGGTTACGGTTAACGGCAGCTATGATGATGTCAACCGACTCTGTGCACAATTGGTTGAGAAATACTGCTGGGGCTTCATCAATATCAACCTCCGACCCTATTATGCCGAGGGCAGTAAGACTCTGGGCTATGAAGTTGCCGAGCAACTGGGCTGGCGAGCACCCGACTGCGTCATTGTGCCAGCCGCCTCCGGGCTGCTCTTTACCCGCATCTGGAAGGGATTGGATGAACTGGCCATGCTGGGACTCATTGGCCCGGTCAATACCCACATGTATCTGGCGCAAGCGGCTGGCTCTTCACCCATCGTTAACGCCTTCCAGGCCGGCACTCAGCATGTGCACCCGGTGCGACCGGACACCATCGTTAAGTCCATCGCCATCGGCAATCCGGCTGATGGCTATTATGCTTTGAGAGTTGCCCGGCAATCGGGTGGGGGTGCCGCCGCCGTTGGTGATGAGGAAGCGATGGCGGGAGTGAAGCTTCTGGCACAGACCGAGGGTATCTTTGCTGAAGCCGCTGGCGGGGTGGTAATTGCGGCGATAAAGAAGCTGGTAGGCTCAGGGACAATCAAGAGGGATGAGTTGACCGTGGCCTTCATTACCGGGGCCGGGCCGAGAACTCAGGAAGTCGTGGCTGACATTGTTCAACCCGCCCAGGTCCAGCCCAGTGTGGCCTCCTTTGAAGAGGTACTCGGGGCGCGGGTTTGAGCCGACCATCCCTGACCCATGCTATAATATCTCCAGAAAGATAGAGGGAGCTAAAATGGCCAAGAAACAGGTAATGTTCACTTTCCCTCAAGAATTAGTCAGGGAACCGATTATCTATAACCTCGGTCAGCGATTTAAGGTCGTGACCAATATCCGGCGGGCCGATGTCTCCGAAAACAAGGGCTGGGTAGTACTGGAACTGGAAGGGGACGAGGACGAGATTGAGCAAGGCATCGGCTGGGTGAAGAAGCGAGGGGTAAGAGTCGACCCGGTGATTGGCGATGTTGTGGAGGGATAAGCAATGAAACGAGTCTATCTTGACTACGCCGCCACCACGCCGACTCACCCTGAAGTCGTCAAGGCGATGTTGCCCTACTTCACTGAGATGTTCGGCAATCCATCCAGCATTTACTCCTACGGACAGGAAGCCAAAGAAGCCATTGAGGCCGCGCGGGCCCAGGTTGCCCGCTTAATCAATGCCCGGACTGAGGAAATTGTCTTTACCAGCGGCGGCACCGAAGCCGATAACCTCGCCCTGAAGGGTATGGCTTTTGCCAACGAGGCCAAAGGCAACCACATCATCACCAGTACCATTGAGCACCACGCCGTGCTGGAATCGGCCAAATTCCTGGAACAGCGGGGCTTCCGGGTAACCTACCTGCCCGTGGACAAATACGGTTTAGTTGACCCGTCGGATGTCAAGAAGGCCATTACGAGTAAGACGACACTGGTCTCAGTAATGCACGCCAACAATGAGGTGGGCACCATTGAGCCCATCGCTGAAATCGGCCGGATTACCCGAGAGGCCGGGGTCTATTTTCACACCGACGCCGTACAGACAGTCGGGCACATCCCGGTGGATGTGAACAAACTGGGTGTTGACCTGCTGGCGATGTCAGCCCACAAGCTCTGCGGGCCCAAGGGCGTTGGCGCCCTGTTCATCAGGAAAGGCACCAAAATAATCTCACTCCTTCACGGTGGCGAGCAGGAGAGGCGCCGACGCGCCAGCACCGAGAATGTGCCGGGCATCATCGGCCTGGGCAAAGCCGCTGAACTGGCCCAGAAAGAGATGGACGACGAAGCCCGCCGGCTGACCTTACTACGGGACAAGCTGAGTAAAAGCCTTTTGGAACGCATTGAACACACTCAACTTAACGGTCACCCCACCCAACGGCTGCCCAATAATGTCAATATCAGCGTGGAGTATGTGGAGGGGGAGTCAATGTGCCTGAATCTCGACCTAGAAGGCATCTGTGCTTCCACCGGGTCGGCCTGTAGCTCGGCCAGTGCCGAGCCCTCCCATGTGCTGCTGGCCATAGGCCTGCCGCCCCAGCAGGCACATGGCTCACTGAGATTCACCCTGGGGAAATGGACGACCGACGAAGATGTAGAGCGCGTCCCGGACATATTGTCCAGAATAGTCAGCAAACTCAGAGCCATGTCGCCCCTTCTAAAGAGTCAGTAATAAGCCAGGAAGGAGGCCATCTTGCTGCCATCAATTGGTAAGATTGACAGAGCGACTTTTGATAAAGTCATTTTCCCGAGGCTGGGCAAAAAAGATAAGAGTGTCCTACTCGGGCCGGCGCACGGTGTTGATGCCGCCGTCATTGAACTGACCAATAACCAGGTGATGGTCATTGCCGAAGACCCAACCTTCGGCATGCCGGTGCTGATGCCGCACTTTGGCTGGGCCATTGTTCATATCTGTGCCAGCGATGTAGCCGTTCTTGGTGTCAAGCCCAGATACATGACCATCTGCCTAATGCTGCCACCCGGCACCGCCGACAAAGTCCTGGAAGATATCTGGCAGGAGGTTCATACGGAATGCCAGAAGCTGGGCATTGCCATCGTCGGTGGCCATACCGGCATCTACCCTGGCATCTCTTTCCCCCTGAACGGCGGCTGCACGGTCATCGGGCTGGGTAGCAAAGACCAGATTACGCCGGCTTCCAATGCCCGGGTTGGCGACCGCGTCATTATCACCAAAGGTCCCGCGATTGAGGCCACCGGTATCCTGGCCTACCAGGCAGAGAAGGCACTGGCAAGCAAGTTAGGCCAAGACCTGGTGGAAAAAGCTAAAAAATATTTCCTCGAAATGACCGTGGTCAAGGACGCCGAAACCGCCGCATCGTATGCCCATGCCATGCACGATGCCACCGAAGGCGGTTTGTTAAACGGTGCTTACGAGATAGCCGCCGCGTCTAACACCGGAATAACCCTGTTTGAGGACAAGATAATCGTACCGGAAGAGATTGCGGCCGTCTGCCGCCATTTCCAGATTGACCCGCTTATCTCAATCAGCGAAGGCACGCTGGTAGTTACCGCCGCCCCAGAAAAAGCCCCCAGACTCCTAGGGGCGCTAAAGCGCAATAGCATTGCGGCCTGGGAAATCGGTGAGATAACACCGAAGGACAGGGTTTTTGTACGCAAAAATGGCCGGAAAGAGGAATTGAAACCGGTAGCGGTGGACCCATTCTGGGCGGCCTACTTCAGCACACTGGAGGGTTAAGTCTTGAGACAGAGCCAACAGGCAGAAGCCATACTCGGTAATCTGGTGCGTGCCATTGAAATGCTGGAAAACTGCCCGCAGTTCGCTTTACTCATACCCGAGGTCAGAGTCAATCTGGCCTACGCCCTGCCCGATGCCAGGACTGTTGATGATGTCGCCGCCGTAGACGGCCGTATTACCGTGGTACGGGGTTTAGCACATGCCTCCGGCATGCCGAGGTGGGGCGCCTCCGACCACATGGCCAGACTACTGATTGAAGTACGCCAATATGACCCTTCGGTTAACGCCGGCATCAACTTCAAGTGTGACAATGTCAGTCGTGAGATAGCTAAAACTTACTGTGCTGAGCAGGCTCTGCTTTTTGGCTGGATTGACCGCACTAAAGAGCCATCTGAGGTAGCCGAGCGCGATGGCGCCTCAATGCCCTGGAAGATTAAACAACTGGTGACAAGCTCCGGTGGTATGCCGAGGATTTTCTACGAAGGCGAAGGCTGGGGGAAAGAACCCCTCTTTGTCGCTCTCGGCAAAGACGCCGTGGAAGTGGCCCGCATCGCTATTGAAATCGCCAGACGCTATCAAGAGAAGACCTCGCATTGACAACCGCCACACTTTCCCGCAAGATATACTTAGAAAACATCCGGGAGGTTGAGTAGTGAGTGTTGAGGCTGACATTCTGAAGTCCAGTCGAGTGGTAGCGGTAGTCGGACTGTCATCAAACCCCGAACGACACAGTTATCAAGTCGCCAGCTACTTGAAGGGACAGGGTTACCGGATAATCCCGGTTAATCCTAAAGAAAACGCGGTATTAGATGAGGTCGCCTACCCTGACCTTTACTCCGTCCCCGAACCGGTGGATGTGGTTGATGTGTTCCGTCGACCTGAAGATGTACCGGCCATTGTGGAGCAGGCCATCAAGATTGGGGCCAAGGCAGTCTGGATGCAGGAAGGCGTTGTCAGCGAAGCGGCGGCTGCCCGGGCCAAGGAAGCCGGACTGCTGGTGGTAATGGACAGATGCATGTTCAAGAAACACCGGGAGCTGAAGAACGCCGGGGCAATATGACACCACTTGGGGAGTCTAAGAGGGGCAAAACCCCCCTGAAATGCCCGTCTAGAGCCAGGCGAGTCAAAGAGAGGCGAAGCTTCTCTCATATACCAATTCCCCTTCCCCTCACCAAGTGCAAGAGGGTGAAGGGGATGGGGTTTACAGGACAGGTCATAGACCAGGGTGACAATCTACTATGCTCACTAACAAGAAACCAGATAGTACAAAAGTAGTTGTAGCCATGAGCGGCGGGGTGGATTCCTCGGTGGCGGCGGCTCTTCTTAAAAAGCAGGGCTATCAGGTCGCCGCGGTTACCATGAAGATATGGGCCGGCGAAGCCTCACCAGCAAAAGGGGCACGCCACGCTTGCTGTGGCCCTGGGGAAGAAGAGGACATTGAGGATGCCTGTCGGGTAGCCCAGGTGCTCGGCATCCCCATTTATATCCTCGACCTGACACGGGAATACCGGGCCGAAGTTTTGGACTACTTCTGTCAGGAATATCTCTCCGGGAGAACACCTAATCCCTGTCTCAGGTGTAACCGCCAGGTCAAGTTTGACGCCCTGGTCAAAAAGACGAAGGAAAGCGGCCTTGATTTTGATTATCTTGCCACCGGCCACTACGCTCGGGTAGAACATAATCAGGCGGAGAATCGCTACCTGCTGAAAAAGGCGAGGGACCTAACCAAAGACCAGTCTTACTTTCTGGCTTTTCTGACTCAGGGACAGCTCGGCCGTGCCATCTTTCCGCTGGGCAATTACACCAAGGCAGAAGTAAGACAGATGGCGACCGATTTTGGCTTGCCGGTAGCCAATAAGCCGGAAAGTCAGGACTTTGCCGCCGGTGGCTATTCTTCTCTACTCCCGGCAACGCCGCCGGGGCCAATACTGGACAGGCAGGGCAATAAGCTGGGAGAACACCGTGGCATTTCCTATTATACCATCGGACAGCGTAAAAGACTGGGCTTCTCCAGCCCTGAACCACTCTATGTTATTGGCATTGACCGAGAGAAAAATGCTATTATCGTGGGTGGGAAGGAGGCAGTCTACCAAGACAAACTCATTGCCTCGGGGGTGAACTGGATAGCGATTGACAAACTGGGCCAACCTATTGAGGTCAAAGCCAGAATCAGATACCGGCACCGGGAGGCTGAGGCCACGGCGACACCGCTGGGTGAGGCTGGGGTTTATGTCAGGTTCAGGGAGCCACAACCGGCCATCACGCCTGGCCAAGCGGCCGTCTTTTACCGGGATGATATTGTCGTCGGTGGTGGTACCATCGAGAGAGCTGAGGAGCAAAGTCATGGCCAGGATTATTGCCGTCTGCAAGAGTGAAAAGAAGGGAACGAGAAAAGAACCGATAACCGAGGGTTACATTCAGCAGGACTATGGTCTGGCCGGCGATGCCCACGCCGATTGCACGACCCACCGCCAGGTCAGTCTGCTCGCCATGGAAAGCATTAACAAGATGCGCCGGCTGGGCTACGATGTTGGCCCGGGGGATTTTGCCGAAAATCTGACTACGGAAGATATTGAACTCCTCTCCCTGCCCGTAGGCACCGAGCTTTGTGTTGGTGATGAGGTCATTCTGGAAATCAGCCAGATTGGCAAGGAGTGCCACACCGGCTGCGCCATCTTCCGGCAGGTCGGCAAATGCGTCATGCCCAAAGAAGGCGTCTTTGCCAAAGTAATTCGCGGTGGGACAGTCAGGGTCGGCGACGATATAAAGGTCAAACCAGATGGAAATTGAAGTAGAAAGAGTCCCGGTCCTGAAGCTCACTGAAGAAGGCAGAGCCAGCCTGGAGGATATTGTCGCCCGCGAGTTTCCTCTCACCATCATCCTGAATGACCGGGAACTGGTCACTTTGCTCTGCACGCCCAGAGACCTCAAATACCTAGCGGTCGGTTTTCTGGCCTCCGAAGGACTCCTGACCGGCAAGGATGACATCAAGAGGCTCGTCATGGACGAGACCCGGGGCGTGGCGCGGGTTGAGACCGTGGAGGACAAAACCTCGGCCGACGAGCTCTTCAAGCGATTCATCAGCTCCGGCTGCGGCCGGGGGGCCTCTTTCTACAGCGCCGCCGATGTACAAAACCAGGCCCGGATAGAATCCAGCCTTAGGGCATCAATTCGTGATATTCTAGCCCTGGTGGCTGAGTTCCAGCACCACTCCGAAATCTACCGGGCTACCGGCGGCGTCCATAGCGCCGCTTTGTGTGATACCAAGAGCCTCCTCATCTTCAGCGAGGACATCGGTCGGCACAATGCTATTGACAAAATCTTTGGCCAGTGCCTTTTGGAAGATATACCTACCGATGACCGCATAGTTATCACCAGCGGCCGTATTTCTTCGGAAATCCTGCTCAAGGTGGCCCGCCGAAATGTGCCCATCATTGTCTCTAAATCGGCGCCGACCAACCTGGGAGTGAGACTGGCCAATGACCTGGGAATCACTCTCCTCGGTTTCGTCCGGGGTAAACGGATGAACGCCTATACCCACGATTGGAGGATAAGCCAAGATGGCCACTGATAATGCCGAATTAATTGAGAAAATCCTGAACCTGAAAGCCAAGAAAAAGACGATTATTCTGGTGCATAATTATCAACTGGGTGAGGTTCAGGATATTGCCGACTTCATTGGTGATTCCTTGGAGTTGAGTCAGAAGGCATCCAAAACGGATGCCGAGGTTATCGTTTTCTGCGGCGTCCACTTCATGGCGGAAACGGCCTCTATTATCTGCCCGGATAAGACCGTCCTGCTCCCGGAACTACATGCTGGCTGCCCGATGGCTAACATGATTACAGCTCAAGCCCTGCGCCAGAAAAAGAGGGAATATCCCGGGGCCACGGTGGTCTGCTATATCAACACCTCGGCGGCGGTCAAGGCGGAGTCGGACATCTGCTGCACCTCCGCCAATGCCGTGAGACTGGTGGAAAAATTAACCGATGTTGAGGAAATCATTTTCGTGCCCGACCAGTACCTGGGCAGCTATGTTGCCAGTCAGACCGGCAAGAGAATGATTCTCTGGCCAGGGTATTGTCCCACCCATGTGCGGATACTGCCTCAGGACATCTTGCGGCGCAAGGCTGAGCACCCCCAGGCCAAGGCCGTCGTCCACCCGGAGTGCCGGCCCGAGGTCAAGGCTCTGGCGGATGCCGTGCTGAGCACCGGCGGCATGATAAGGTTCGCCCGCGAGACTGATGCCAGGGAGATAATTGTGGGGACAGAGATAGGCATTATCTACCGTTTGCAGAAGGAAAACCCGGAGAAGAATTTCATTCCGGCCTCCGAGCAGGCCATCTGCCCCCGAATGAAGCTGACTACATTGGAGAGCGTCCTCTGGTCGCTGGAGAAGATGACCCACGAGATAAAAGTCCCGGAAAGAATCCGCATAAGGGCAAGACGAGCCGTGGATAAGATGCTGGAAATTACCTGAAGAACAGAATGTCTTTCCCAGAGCGTCTACAAAATTAGCCCGCAGGCTCCTCTCAATAATAGTTCACGCTACTATTCGCCTTGACAACCGTCTTTGTTACTCAGTCTTCCGCTATTCAAGATTACCCCATCCCCTTAGTCCCCTTCCCCTAGTTTAGGGGAAGGGGAAAGTGTTTTATGGAAGAGGGACTTCGTCCCTCTTAAACTCCCTTTATTGAGAGGAGGCTTAGCCCCTTCTTTCTCTTAATACCCTGTGTTAGAAAGGGATTCGCTAGGGGTGTCTAAGAGGGGCTACGCCCCTCTTTTAATTTCTCTCCCCCTCTCCTTAGAAAGGAGAGGGGGAGTAAGGGGGTAAGGTTAAAAGTTCAAAAAATGAACAAGCCTTGAACCAAAAACAAAACTCTCCTTCCCTCTTTCTGAGCGAAGGAGAGTCACAGAGTGGAGTCCCGCTTAGATACAATCGCCTCAAGGCTCATAGTCGAGCACCAGCCGGCTATCTTCCGGGACCAAAGGTCACACCATATTCTCGACTCAGACTCTTATAGGTCCTCAAGAAGCGTGGTAAAGGTATCGTGGTGGTCTTCTTCCTGCTCCAGTATTCCCTCAAAGATGAAGGCCGTAGTTTCATCCTTCTCTTTTCCAGCTTTGTCTACAATCTGCTTGTAAAGCTTAATCGCGCCCTCTTCATCCTTGACATCCTGCAAAATCATCTCCTTGAGGGTAGTGCCAACGAAGATGGGCGTGGGCTTGGTGGTGGGTATGCCGCCAAGGTAGTAGAGCCTCTCCGCGATGGCCTCGGCATGTTTCATTTCCGCGATGCCGATTGACTTCAGCTCATCCTGGACAGCAAAGCCTTTCACTCCACCCCACTGTACATGCTGCCACATGTACTGAATGGCTACCTGCAGTTCTCTGGCGATGCCCTGATTCAGCAAGTCAAGTAATTCCTTAGACACCTTGGTGGCCGGACCCGGAATACTCCTTCTTGGCATTTTACCTCCTCCAGTTACTTATTTTTTGATAGCCTTATTTGATTCTGCTACCCCACCAATATTTATGGTTTGCCGTGGCAAACCATAGTCTAGCTCAATAATATCATCAGGGCTCCGCTTTGTCTAGCACCGCTTAAGTCGTTTCCGGACCTAGCCGACTCAAACGAGACTACCCCTTACTTAATTTTACGCATGAATTCCTTGACCTCTATATCCCACTCGCGGGATTCCACTTCTACCGAGGTCCCCTTCCCCTCAACGCAGGTAGTAACATTAACATAATTTTCGCCAGTACCCCTGAAGTAGGCACAGGTCGGCGTCTGCTCGGTAATCTTCATCCCAAGGCCGCCGGGGCCAAAGAAGGCTACCGCCCGCTTGACCGCTTCCTCCGGACTCAGTTTTGATTTCTTGGCCAGTTTAATCATTGCCCTCCTCCCTCTGTTTTAAGTATATTTTACTATATTTTTTCGAACTCGTTCTTGCTGGCCCCGCAGACAGGACAGACCCAGCTATCCGGTAATTCCTCAAAGGGTGTCTTGGGCTTGATACCGCCATCCGGGTCACCCAGCTCCGGGTCGTAGATGTAGCCACAGACAGTGCAACGATACTTGGCCGCTTTGGTGGCTGGGATTTTCTTCTCCTCAACATAGCTCGGCGCCGTCTTGGGCGTAGTGCCCCGCTTGACCTGATGGTAATACTCATAGGTCATGCACGCTTTTTCACTCAGGACATCGGCCGCCACCACCTCACCGATAAAAATGGTATGGCTCCCCACATCCACTTCTTTAGTCACCTTAACTTCAATATAAGAGACGGTATTCTCCAGGATGACCGGGGCTTTAGTCTCGCCAATTTTGTAGTTAATACCCTCAAGCTTGTTGATGTCCCGGCCGGACTTAAACCCAAATTGGCCAACGAAGGAGAGGGGCGTATCCTCACAAAGAACTGAGGCACTGAAGACCCGACTTTCTTTAATAAACTCGTGGGTCAGGTTCTTTTTGTTGATACTCACGGCTACGGTGGGTGGTTCGGAGGTTATCTGGAAGACAGTATTAGCGATTTGTGCGTTCAATCGGTCGCCCTTTCGGGAACCGATAACATACATGCCATAACCGATTTTATACAGTGCTCCTAGATTCATGACTCACCCCTTAAAGTAATTCTACATCAGTTCCTTTTCGCTGGCTTCGATGGCTCGCTGCAATTCGGCGCTGAGTAGTGCCGGCAGACCTTCAATGTCCACCCGCAGAAAACCACGGACAATGGCGGCGGTTGCCTCACTTCGACTCAATCCGCGCGCCATTAAATACTCCACCTCTTCCTCGGCAATCTTGCCCACTGCGGCCTCGTGGTAGAGGTCGATGCCAGCCAGATTACCTTTAAGCTCAGGGATAGCATGAATCATGCCGGCTTCCTGCAAAATCAGCCCGCGACATTCCAGATGCCCCTTGACCTCAGGGGCATTGCCTTCAATATAACCCCGGGCAATGATGTTGCCGCCGGTGGTGATTGCCCGTGAGACAATCTCTGTCTTTGCGCCGCGAGCATTGAGGATAACGCGAGAGCCCACATCCAGAGACGACCCCGGCGTAGCCACCAGGATGCTATTGTAACGGACGACCGAGTTCTCCCCAACGCACCGGGCAGTGGGGTACATCTGCAATGAGCGCACCGGCCTCATAATCACATAGTTGCTCAGAAACATGCCATCTTCTTCAATAATCGCCCCGGTGCGGGGTCGCACGCCAATCTCCGGATTCCAGTTGTGTATCATAGTGAAGGTAACTCTAGCGCCACTCTTTATGTAAAATTCAGAGACCCCTAGATGCAGTCCCGGTTCGTCCCGAGAGGCGGCGGTACAGCCAGTGATAATGTGCAGTTCCGAACCTTCTTCAGCAATGATGATATTGTGCACATTTTGCACCAGTCGGGCCCTGGCCAGATAGAGACAGGCCTGAACCGGGAAGACTGTCTTCTGGCCCGGGAGCGCCCGGATAAAGTAGCCATCGTGCTTACTCAACTCAACATTGGCGGTATACTTATCGCTGTCAACAGCCACCGCCCGCCACCAGTAATCGGCCAGCCAGTTGTATTTCTCCAGGGCCTCACTGGTGGGCATGACTTCAATGCCTTCCTGCCTAACGGAGCTGTGCACCGGCGCATTGTTCACCTGGATGAAAGTCCCGGCCCTCTGGCTCACATCATCAAGAATGATTCCCGTTTCCAGCATCTGCTTCTTGTCTTTGGCCGGAAGCTGTGATGGGTCAGGCTGGTAGGGTTGCTCTTCGTCAGAGCTTGTGTATTGACTTAAATCGATATCTTCACCCAGCGCCGCCGCTTTGTTTCTGGCAGCTTTGGCTTTATCCTGATAGGTCTTGGAAGCCTTCACTTCACTCACTTTGCTTACGCCTCATGAAACATCGGATACATTCGCCGTAGCCCCGCGCTCTGATAGTCGCCAGCATCTCGTGAGGGTCGCCCTCACAGCCGATCGTGCCATCGCACATGACATAGCCAGTACGAGCGTTGACATAGTCCAGAATATGGCCGGTGTGAGTAATGATTAGACCCATACACTGGCGGAGATGCCGCGGGCAGTTCTTTTCCAGCAGCTCATTTATCAATTCACCGATTAAGGCGATGTTCTCCAGGTCGACCCCCGACTCCGGTTCATCCAGCAAGGACAGCGCCGGTCTTTGCGCCAGGATCTGCATCAGTTCCGAACGCTTGATTTCCCCCCCAGAAAACCCGTAGTTGATATCCCGCTCCAGGAACTCGGCCAGGTTGGCTTTCTCAGCTAATTGAGCAATGGCGGCCGCACCGTCCCGCCCCTTGAGGCAGGCACTGAGCATGTCCCGGGTTTTCACACCCCTGACTACGGGTGGCCGCTGGAAAGACAGGCCAATACCAAGTCGAGCGCGCTCATCAAGGGGCAGCTCCGTTATGTCCCGACCATCAAAAAAGATACGGCCGCCAGTTACTTGGTATTTCGGGAAGCCCATGATGGTCATCAGCAGGGTGGTCTTACCGCTACCGTTGGGGCCGAATAAAACATGAGTTTCGCCGGTATTAATGCGCAGATTGATATTGTGCAGAATCTGCCGACCATCTACGGCTACGGACAGGTCCTTAATCTCCAGCATTTTCTCATTCCCATCCTACCATATTTACCCTAGGTACCATCTAGAGAGGGATGCTCTTTTTTGACAAACCACCCCGCCGGGTTCTGGAGGTACTCATAGTAGTCAGCCAGAATGAGGCTATGCTCCTGCTCTTCACCAGACAGAGTTTCGTAATAGTCTTTCTCGGCGTTGTAGGCAGCTTTTTTACTCTGGCTCTTGTAGAAATCGTAGGTCCTGGCTTCCATCTCTCTGGCTGTTTTTACCGTCGCCAGCTCAGTAGCCAGAGCCTTGAGCTTGGTGCCAATCTCTTCCGAGGCGCGGGCGAATACCGTTCTCAGCGTCTTACCACCATCGGGTTGGAAATCAACCACTGGCCACCCCTTTTTATTACGGATAGCCTCATATATCTTCTCAAACTTCTGCCGGTGGATGTCCTCTTCCGCCGCCAGCCTCTGCAATAGCTTTTTGCCTAAATCGTTACTGCTTTCTTTGGCGGCTTTGAGATAGAACTCCTGACCATCAATTTCCATCTGAATGGCTATTTGCAGTCCCGCCACCGTCTTGTCCTGTTCGGTTGCCATCCCTATCTCCCTCCAGAGGATTAACTTGTTTGGGTTGATGATACTGCTTAGGCAGAGAAGACAAAGAATAATATAACTGAACTCTCCCCTGCGGTCAATAAGAACAACTACTCAATCTGCTTGACCTGATAGCGCAACTTGCCGACCGGTGCGGTGACCTCGACTATTTCCCCCTGGCTTTTCCCGGTCACCGCTTGGCCGATGGGTGAAGCGTTGGAAATCTTACCCCTGGCCAGGTCTACTTCCCTGGGGCTGACCAGGGTGTAACGCACCTCTTCACCAGAGTTGAGGTCACACAAAACAACGCTATGGCCGATACCTAGCTTGAGTGAATTATCCGGTTTGTCATCAATGATGGCGGCACGCTTCAGAGTGGCCTCTATGTCCAGAATCCGCCCCTCGATATGGCTCCGTTGCTCTCGTGCGGCGTGGAGCGGAGCATTCTCACGAAAGTCTTTATCGGCGGCGGCTTTGCGTATTTCGTCAATAATATGAAGTCGCTGATTTTTCAATTCGGCCAGCTCAACCTGCAACTCAGCATGACCTTGCTGCGTCAAATAGATAGTCTCGGGCACACTCCGCCTCGGTGCTGGCTGAGTCTTGGCCTTGCCTTTTCTCGGTTTAAGATGAACTGCCAGGTTAGTTTTACTCCAACCCTCTTTCTTGGCATGAAGCAAAAAGGCCCGTATCATTTCCAGCCTCTTGGTGTAATCAGCATCAGACAGTGATAGTCGCTCAACATAGTTATCCATTTCAGCCGCGGTGAGCCCGGCCAAAGGTCGCCCGGCACCAAACCAGCGCGCGAATTTATACACCTCCGGCTGGATGGCCGCCCTTTCCTCAGGTCCTAAACCGGCCAGAAAACGGCCGGCAGCTTCACCTAAGCTCAAAATCTGATTAGTATCATTCATTTATCAGCCCCTATATTGCCTATCTTCTTGATTTTCTCAGGTAGAGGAATCCGCATTGTTTCAACGACTCTGGCCAAAGCACGATACCCCACCACCCGTAACACCACCCGACCGTGCCAATCGAAGGACAGATTTTCATCTCGTAGCAAGGCCTCAGCAATACCATTAGATTGTATTATGTCAAATATCCGGTCAATTTGGCTATCACTCAGGTGCTCATAAAAGTTGCGCGCCCAGTAACCGGCCCTTAACTCCCACCCTAGCTTCCTTTTCCACCGCCTCTCGTAACCCGCCAGACCCCTACTAAACAGATTACCACTCTGTAGCGCTTGATGCAAAGTATCGGCGGCCGCATCGGCACACAGCAGGCCGTAATAGATACCGCCGCCAGTAATTGGCTTCACCTGTCCGGCCGTCGTGCCCACTACCAGTATTCGGTCACTGCAGGTTCTGGCCAAGGGCTTCAGCGGAATCCCACCGTAGCGAACTTCGACATCGACCGAATCTATTTTACCCTGAGCCAGCAGAAAAGCAAGGAATTTTTTGAGATAAAGCCCCGGATTTTTACGAGATAACAAGCCCACCAGTGCCCGGTTTGGCGAAGCTGGCACCAGCCAGGCGAAGAAGCCCGGGGCGACTTCCTGCCCCAGATAGACCTCAATCTCCTCAATCCCGACTGTTTCTACTTCCGCCTGAGCCCCCATGACAAAATCCCTGAATTCACCCAGCCCCAGCTTCGCCACCAGCTTTGAGGCAAAGCCAGTAGCCACAACGGCGACTTTTGCTTCGAGAAGTCTGGTGCCTTCCTGCCCAGTCACCTCAGCTCTTACTCTGTCACTGCCAACCTCAATATCCCTGACCTGGCCGCCAAACACATATTCAGCTCCCGCACCTTGCGCCCGGCGAACCAGCGCCACATTTAGGCTGGGCCGATTGACAATGCAGGCCTGCGATTCGGGGCGCCACAGGTAAATCTGCTTACCCGATGGCGAGAAAATACGGGCACAGTTTACCCGCCGATAAATAACAGCCTCTTCAATGCCAAAGGCGCTGGCACACTCCTGGCTGATGATACCGGTGCAGCAGACCGGCTCGGCCAGCCTTGTCTTCTGCTCCACCACTGCCACGCTGTAACCCAGCCTGACTAACCGGCCAGCCACCTGGCTCCCGGTTGGCCCACCACCGATGACTAGCACATCATGCAAGCGCAATCTCCTCAGATTCAGGATAGCCTATCATGCCGCCTTTTTCCTCCTTTTCTTTACCAGCCTATTGAGATAATAGATGGCGACAGGTAAACTGGTAACCACAATGATGACCAGAACCGAATTGAACCCGTTGATTCTCATGCCAAAGACCAGATTGGCAAAGAGAATACTGAGGGTCACTATGGCAATAGACAACCCAAAGGAAAAGACTATTCGCTCAAGGACGCCGGTCTGACGGAAGAAGATGAGAGTCCAGGCAAATCCAGGCAGGAAGAAGACAAGGATAAAGCCCAAGATTGCCCGGAGCACCGGTAAGCGTTCGAGGAAAGGGATAACGAATCCAAAGAGGTCCCTGATTGGAGATAACCAATCCATGC
>CAYGYD010000013.1:0-23495 GCA_964354005.1 uncultured Dehalococcoidales bacterium
TGCCCCTCGGCATCAAGGTCACCCGCCTCGCCCGCGGCCTTCCCTTTGGCACCGAACTGGAATACGCCGACGATGTTACCCTCACCCGCGCCATTGAGGGAAGGCAGGAATTTTAGCCTTCCTGAATATAACCGACGAGAGGTAATATGATGAACCGCTGTCTGGTTAGTGTTTTATTATTGCTCAGTGTGGCTTTTGTCATCGGATGTAGTAATCAACCATCCTCCGTTAGAGACTACGCCAGCCTTATCGACAATCTAAATAAGTCTCCGGCGACTCTCGAACCCAAAGGAGATTTGTCACAGCCACCTTTCCCCCAATCCATTTTCTCAGGCACAGCCAAGTTAGTTGAGTTAAACGGTGAGAATCTTATAGTCTGGGAGTATAAAGATGCAGTAACGGCGGAGACCGAGGCGAAATTTGTTTCACCCGATGGTTTTGATTTTAGAAAGCCCCCAGATTCCAAGAGTGAGGGTATTGGTGCTACTGTCGACTACATAGCGCCGCCTCATTGGTATAAAGCCGGCAAGATTATCGTTCTCTACGTTGGTGAGAACCAGGAAACGATAGATTTGCTGGAGACTTTACTTGGCCAGCAGTTTGCAGGTGGTTGAACTGCACGAACCTAATAGAGGAGAGTTAAAGAGAGGCGAAGCCTCTCTTACTAATAGTTCCCCCTCTCCTTTCAAGGAGAGGGGGATAAAGGGGGAGAGGTTCGGCAGCAAATGAACACCGAAAGCGCCGCCAGTTTTCCAAGCTGGCTCGGCCGCCATCTGGTATAATATTCTGAGCTAGGACTAATTCGTTATAGTTACTGGAGGGGTGAATGATGCGAGTATTGCGCCTGACAGCTTTCCTGATATTAGTAGTGGCTATACTCGCCCTCGTTGGCTGTGGCCGCGGGGAGGGGGCTGTCTCCGGAACTGGCACCGTCAAGTTTATCGACCTAGAAGGCGGCTTCTACGGCATCGTTGGTGATGACAACAAGCAGTATGACCCGATGAACCTGGACCAGACCTACCAGAAGGACGGCCTGCGCGTCCGTTTCCAGGCTAAGATTCGCCAGGATATAGCCAGCATCCACATGTGGGGCAAAATAATCGAAATAACCAAGATTGAAAAGCTAAAATAGATTGGGTAAAGGAGTAAGGTCCACCTTAAATAAGAGGAAGACGATGGCGATAATAGAGCATAAAGAAGATACAAGCTCAGATTTTGAGGGAACAGTTATTGATATTGAGACCATTGGGGAGTTTTCTAATCAATACCCTGATTCAAGGCGATGCAAGGGTATCCATCCGGTCATTTTCGGGTTCATCAACAGAAACACCCTTCACATATTGTGCGCAAAGGGGATAAGCGCAATCAATGAGCTAAAAGAAGAAACAAAAGAGATTATAGATAGCTTAGAAAGACCCTTCTACGCATTCAATAGTGAGTTTGAAAGAAGCGTCTTGTTTTATGCACTGGGTAAGGAGATTGATTTTGATGGGGAACTCCAAGAAACAGGCGAAAGTAAGGCACGAGTAGTTAGAGCTTTGGGTATCCCCAACTATAATGACCCATTTTATGATAAGGGATTATGGTGCATGAATGCGTGGCATAAGGGAGAATTTGAGGCAGCGATGCTGCATAATAGGGCCTGCCTTCTAAAGGAAAGAGACATTCTCCTAAAGAGGGGCTTCAGAAAACCGGGTGAATTAAAATTTGTTAGATAAAAGTGGTTCAAATGCCCAATCCACGCACTTACCAGACCGAAGCCATTATCATCAAAAAGACCAAGCTGGGCGAGGCAGATAGAATCCTGACCCTCTATACCCCAGACCTGGGTAAGATTCAGGCCGTCGCCAAGGGCGTCCGGCGCCCAAAGAGCAAGCTCGCCGGGCACCTGGAACTGCTCACCCACAGCCTCGTCTCCCTGGCGCGCGGCCGCAATCTGGATACCATCATCGGCAGCCAGACCATTGATAGCTTCCTGCCCCTGAAAAGCGACCTCCATCTGACTGCCTACGCCCTTTATGCCACTGAGCTGGTCAACCAGTTCACCGCCGACCACATGGAGAATCATCCCCTCTTCCGTCTCCTCCTGGAGACAATGCGGGAACTGTGCCAGGCCGCCAACAGCGACCTGCTTCTACGCTACTTTGAAATGCATCTTCTCAATGAGGTTGGCTATCGCCCCCAACTTTACCAGTGTGTCATCTGCCACCAGCCGCTACAACCGGTCATCAATTCCTTCAGCGCCAGCGCCGGCGGCGTATTATGCCCCAATTGTCGTTTCAGCGAACCCTTCACTTACCCCCTGTCAGTCAACGCCCAGAAAATCCTGCGCCTGCTCCAGGATGGTGACTGGACACTGGTTGGCCGGCTCAAATTGACCCCGGAGCTGTCTTATGAACTGGAATCGGTCATGCGCCATTACCTCAGATACCTGCTTGAGCGTGAGGTGAAGTCCGTTGCCTGGCTGGACACCCTCAGGAAGCAGGTAGAAGCCATCGCCCCGTCTCGGGAAGTCGTATAATACCGCCCGGCCCCGAATTACGAGGATTAAATGAATAGTCTCGGTGGACGCTTATCACCGTAAAACCAAAAACCAGGAGGAGTATTATGTCGCAAGAAAAGCCATCTCAGAAGAAAACTGCTGCAGAAAGCTTTGGCGAAATGATTAGGGCGTTTGGGGAAGCTATGAGCGAGATATTTAATGACCCGGAATTAAAAGAGAAAGCTAAGGAGTTTGGAAAAAGTGCAGCAAAATCCGCAGAGACTTTCGGGAATAGGTTTAAGGATGAGGATGTCAAAGCTAAGTTTCGGGATGTAGGGAAGGCAGCTCAGGATTTCGGGAGGAGTGTATCAGATTATTTCAAGGCTAGTAAGGATGAATGATTAAAGAGTAATATGTAAAAACGAATAGGCACGAAGGGAAATCATGTCACTCATTCCCGCTTTTGAAATAGGTTTGTGGAACGCTTGGATTTTCATGGTTTGGCTACTGATACAAACCCTGGCAATAAGGCTTGTCAACAAGGAGGTATATCAAAGAGCCGGTAATCCCTCTGACATGAAACCGAGTCAAGCATACAAGATACTCAGCTTTTTATCTGTGCCATTGTGGCTTTTGCCTACCGCATACTCCGTTTTCCTGCCACTTAAAGTAGGTACGATATGGTTTGCTATAGGTCTAATTATCTTCTTATTAGGTCTAGCCATAAATGTAATTGCGACAATTGATTTTGCCACAGCACCAATGAATGAGCCTGTTACTAGAGGAGCGTATCGCTACTCCCGACATCCGCTCTATGCAGCGCATGTCCTGATATATTTTAGTGTTACCATAGCTTCAGCTTCATGGATTTTCCTGTTAGCTACAATTATGTTGGCAGTCTTGGTTAGCCTGTCTGTAAAAGATGAAGAACGTTACTGTCTGGAAAGATATGGTCTAGCATATCGTGAATATATGAACAGGACTCCAAGATGGTTAGGAATTCCCAAAATAGTGAAAACGAAATAAATAAGTAGCAGCGGTGAGACTTGCACTCACGACCAAGGGCTTATGAGTCTCTGAAACAGGTTGGCCATCCAGTTACTGAGGCACATACATACAAGTGCCAATTTTCCATATAAGAACGGAAATAAGAATCACGATGAGCAAGACGACCAACCACTTCCTGAGCGAATAGGCCACCATCTCTACCACCGCCCTTGAGTCAAGGACTTAATGGGGCATTAGTGCTACCGAAGCCTAGCCCTTAAAATGTTGGCTCGCAGAAAAAATCCAGTCAGCCTTAAAAGTTCCGTTGGTGCTCTATTGCTGCTTCACTTCTGCCACAGATAATCAGTCTGATAAGCCTTTTTTACCCATTGTGGAGTGGTATACTTCTCATTATACCTCGTCCATAATATCACTGCCAGAGTGTCGTGCAATGTGACTTGGGCAGCGACCGCGTCACCCGCTAGTCTCCGCGACATATTAACACTAGATTCAAGCCAACCTTGTCCCAATCTAATATGATGATGTTCTTTGTCAAATTTGATAGAAGTAGGCATCCATATTTCATCCTTGTCTCTCACTCTCGTAGGAAATGCTAACATGTGATGTTTGAACTTGTTAAACATATGAACCCAACCACGACCCTGTTCTGCCCGCCTTTGGGCAATCTTGAGCCAGCCTTCCAGTTTGCGTAGCATGCTCCGCTTTATCTTATCGGCTAGTTCCTTCGTAAACCCAGAATTGATTAACTCGTCATCTCTTGGTATATGACATAGTGCCCTGAAGCCTTCCCCATCTAAGTCTGTGAGGAGAGATACTGCCTGCTTCTCTTCATAACAGTCTCTCTTGCCCACTTTGATTCTATCTAGTAGTAGGAATAGGGAATACTCCGCATTACCAGGCTGCCATTCCTTTAATGTAAAGAGCCAACCTATCAAGTCTTCGGTAGATGTTATGAACTCTTCATAAGCTTTGATAACCAGGAAATCTACTACTCGCTGATTCACATTTGGCAGTTGCTGTAGCACCAACTGAGCTGAATAAGCACGCTCTGCTGTGCTGAAGTAAACAGCGTTTCGTAGAACAGAAGCATCCTCTAAAGGATTACCTGAGTCTGGATATAGAATGTTATGTGTTTCATTCATTTTAACTCCTCCCCACTTATCGGATTTTACCACCATAACCACCCTAGAGAGAAGGTTAAGGAATGGGTTAAAAATATTGCCTCTGCTCCCCAAAAACCATTGACACTCACTACTGCGGGGGTCTACAATCCCGCCAAGAGGCGTGCGGGCTATGAATACTGAAATGGGTGAATACCTAGTTGGAGCTTGTCTCAAACTTCTCAAAGATTGTGATTTCGTTGATTATCATGTTAGGCGTCCCGGCGGTGGTCTAGCTGGTCTAAATGAGATAGACGTGGTAGGGCTGGACTTTAAGAGTAAGACCGCTTATCTCTGTGAAGTAACGACCCACCTAGAAGGATTGCTCTATGGAGCGGGTGCTAAAGACACTGTTGACAGAATACAGAAGAAATATGAGAGTCTACGAGGTTACGCCAAGGACTACTTATCAGATTTCCCCACGCAACATTTCATGTTCTGGTCACCCGTAGTGACTTGGAGTGTGGAAGCAGAACTTCAAAGGATAAAAGGCCTTGAACTGGTTGTCAATAAAGAGTATGCGGATTATATAGGGGCTTTGAGGGAACTAGCAAAGAAGGGAACGCACGACACAGGAAATCCAGCTTTTCGTGTATTACAGATACTTGGCCATCTGAGGGGGTGGTAATCTGCAATGCCCATAGGCAACAAAAAACCGAGAGACGGCCAGACCTGTCAATTCACCCCACTCACACCCCGTTTGCGTCCCTTATCCCAATGCCTTAAAATAGACAAGACATACCAAACTAAGGAGGTTCATTAATGAGGACTTTTGAAGATTATCTTGAGCGACTGCGCGGCCTGAGACCCAATATCCACATGCATGGTGAGCTAATTAAGCGTGACGACCCCCGGCTCCGCCCCCCGATGAATAACATCAAGCTGACCTTTGACCTGGCACAGGACCCCAAGCTGGCGCCACTGATGACGGCCACCTCTCATGTCACCGGCGAGAAAATCAGCCGCTTCTGCCACATTCACCGCAGCCAGGACGACCTGCTGAAAAAACAGGAGATGACCCGCATGGCCTGCCAGCGGACGCCGGCTTGCATCCAGCGCTGTATGGGTGTCGACATGCTCAATGCCCTTTCCGTGGCTACCCACGAGATTGACCAGGCCAAGAAAACAGAATACTACCCCCGATTCATTGAGTACCTCAAATATTTCCAGAAAAACGACCTTGTTGGCTGTGCCGGGCAGACTGATGTCAAGGGCGATAGAAGCCTGCGCCCGCATGAACAGCCCGACCCGGACATGTACCTGCGTATAGTCGAGAAAAAGAAGGAAGGCATCGTTGTCCGGGGTGCCAAGGCGCACAACAGCATCGCCGCCTACGCCGACGAGATTATTGTTACCCCCACCCGCGCCCTGACCAGGGAAGAAGGCGACTGGGCGGTGGCCTTCGCTATTCCGGCAGACTATCCCGGAATTCACCAGGTAGTCGTGGCCGGTGCCCCCCATCCCAGAAAGTACCTCAAAGCCCCGCTGGCAGACTACGGCTCGTGCCATTCCCTGACCATCTTTGATGATACTCTGATTCCCTGGGACAGGGTCTTTATGTGCGGCGAGTGGGAGTTTGGCGGGCGGATGGCGCTGATGTTTGCCCTCTACCACCGCCACAGCTATACCGGCTGTAAGCCGGCTGCCACCGACCTCTTCACCGGCACCACGGCGCTTGTCTCCGATTACCAGGGAGTAGCCACTGCTCAGCACATCCGGCACAAGCTGGCCGACCTCATCAGCGTGGCCGAGCTGGTATACGGCGCCGGTATTGCCGCCGGCGTCAAGTCCAAGCCGTCCTCCTCCGGCACCTATATCCCGGATGTGGTCTTCTGCAATGTTGGTCGCCGCCACGCCGGCATGAACTATTATCATGAGATGGAAATCCTCTGTGACGTCGCTGGCGGGTTGGTTGGCACCCTGCCCTATGAAGAGGACTTCTTTGACTCCAAGACGGGGCCACTGCTGAATAAATACATCATGAGAAGGGCCGGCGTTTCCGCCGAGGATATCCATCGCTGTTACAACCTGGCTTCAGAAATGGTGCAGGGATTTGGCGGCCACCGGGCCGTGGCCGGTCTCCACGGCGGCGGCTCACCCATCATGGAAGTTATCGCCATGCTGGCTAACTATGACCTGGAATCCAAAAAGAAGATTGCCAAGAACCTGGCCGGTATAAAGACCTAATTAGGTTACCTACTGACCTTTTTCATCCCCCTCTCCATCGGGAGAGGGGGATAATTTTTGAAAGAAGCTTCACCGGCTCCGACAATCCCAGATTGTCTATTAGCTGGGTTACAAAGGGCGAAACTCCTTTGCAGAGTCTGTTTCTCATTGACGTATACGGGGCGTCTAAGATGGGCTTCGCCCCTTTCGTTACCAAACGGCGTGTATAAGAGGGGCTGACGTCCCTCTTATAGAGCTCTTTCCCCTCCCCCTAGGATGAGATAGGAAATAGAAAAATAAAAACCCATCTGAAATATCTAAACTAAAGGAACTTGTGTGAAACGTCGGCACGCTTTGCCAAAGAAAGCGCGAAGTTGAATAGATGCTTATGGGATAGTAAAATTAGCACAAATGCATACAGACGCCGGGGTTCAGTAAATGAAGTCAAGTCGTTGGTCATCATGGTTCGCCATGATCCCCATGGGGATCATGGTAGTTTTGGTGGTCATACTTGACATACTGGATATTCCTGGCACCATAGGACCGCCTATCCTTCTTCCAATACTTCACACTGTATTCATTGGCCTTGTGAGTCTTGCCGGTATCATCATTGCTACGCGAAGTTTTTCCACTTTCGGTTCCTGGCCAAATCTCATGATTGGCGGAGCACTGCTTTCATTTGCTCTGGCTCATCTAGCTGGCGGTTGGCTGACGGGTCCTCTAGGCGCAAACACGGGGATGACCTCACACAACGCCGAGTCATTACTCTCATCAGCCTTGTTTTCACTGGGTGCACTGCTATCGCTTAGGGCTGTAAAGCCCAGCAAAGAGGCCGGAAGAGTCTCGACTATCATCATTTTTTACGTCGCGATACTGGCTACCCAGACGTTCCTTGTGATTCTGAGCTTCCAGAGACTAATGCCACCTTTCTTCGTAAGCGGAGCCGGGCCGACGATTCTGCGCCAAGTGGTCGTTGGCTTTTCGGCAGGTTTGTTCTTCCTTGCCGCCTTACTCTATTTCGTTTATAACCGAAGGGTAAAATCGGATTTCCTGTACTGGTACGTTCTCGGGCTGGCATTAGTCGGGATAGCGTTCGTCACGCTCCTGTTCGAGACTGCTATCGGTGACGCTTTCGCCTGGCTAGCTAGGACTTGCTTATACCTAGGCAGTATATATTTTCTGGTTGGACTCCTAGCGGCGCGGGCGGAGGCGAGGGCAACCGGACGAAACCTGGTGGATACTGTTACCAGTCTGTTCCGGGAGCCTGTCGCGAGTTACGGGCTTATTTCTGACACGTCCAGAGACGCCGTGATTTCAACCGATAGCAAAGGTAAAATCTTAACGTGGAATTTGGCGGCGGAAAGATTGTTCGGTTATAGCGTCAACGAAGCTCTCGGCTTGGTACTTACTGACTTATTCATGCCAGAGCACGCAGTGTATTTTCGACGAGAACTGGCAAAGCTGGCGTGGACGACCGGGCAAAACGTGATGCTCAAAGCAGCAGAGGAAGAGGCAGAAGAAGAACTATGGGCGAAGAAAAAGGATGGAACAACATTCCCATCGCTGCTGTCTATCTCGGCGAGAAAAACAACGCTAGGCTGGATAACAGTATTCTTTGTAAGGGATATCACCGAGCGTAAAAAGGCACAGGATGCTCTTAAGGAGAGCGAAAATCTCATGCACGCCTTCTTCGATAGTCCGGGAGCAATGCGAGGCATCGTAGAAATAGTTGATGATACCACTGTCCGGCATATTGCGGATAACCATGTGACAGCCAGCTTTATGGGATTGACCTCCGAGGCATTACGGAACAAGCTGAGTTCGGAATTAGGCGAGCCACCAGAGGTCATTCGCATCTGGGTTAGTCATTATAAACAAAGTCTGCAGATCGGTAAACCGGTCAATTTCGAGTATCAAGATCAGCGGGGAGACCGTAAAGCTTGGTTATCTGCAACAGTCAGCTATCTGCGGACCACCGTATCTGGACAGCCGCAATTCTCCTATGCCGTTCTTGATATCACGGAACGTAAGCAGGCCGAAGAAGCACTCCGTGAGACACGGGACTATCTGGATAACCTGTTCAACTACGCCAATGCTCCCGTCATAGTCTGGAACCCCGAATTCGAGATCACGCGCTTTAATCATGCCTTCGAACGCCTCACCGGGCGCACTGCCGATGAAGTACTGGGCAAGAAACTGGACATCCTTTTCCCTGAAGATAGCCGTGAGGCATCCATGAACCTCATTCGTAAGACCGCGGTCGGTGAGAGGTGGGATGTGGTGGAAATCCCCATTCTACATCGGAATGGGACAGTGCACATCGTGCTGTGGAACTCGGCCACCCTGTATGCTCCCGGCGGCAAGATAGCGATAGCCACGATAGCTCAGGGTCAGGATATCACCGAGCGCAAGCGGGCCGAAGAAGCACTCCGTGAGACACGGGACTACCTGGATAACCTATTCAACTACGCCAATGCTCCCATCATAGTCTGGAACCCCGAATTCGAGATCACGCGCTTTAATCATGCCTTCGAACGCCTCACCGGGCGCACTGCCGATGAAGTACTGGGCAAGAAACTGGACATCCTTTTCCCTGAAGATAGCCGTGAGGCATCCATGGAACTCATTCGTGAAGCCACATCCGGTGAACGATGGGAGGTTGTGGAGATCCCGATCAAGCACAAAGATGGGACTGTGTACATCCTGCTGTGGAACTCAGCTACCATCTACGCTCCGGATGGCCAGACAGCGGTAGCCACGATAGCTCAGGGTCAGGACATCACTGACCGAAAGAGGATGGAGAAAATGAAGGATGAGTTCATCAGCCTTGTCTCCCACGAACTCCGCACGCCACTGACGGTGATAATGGGGTCCTTGCGGACGGCTATGTCCGCGGGGTTATCTCCAGAGGATGTACGCGAGCTTCTTCAAAACGCTGCTGAGGGTGCCGACTCGCTGGCCGCTATCCTGGAAAACATGCTGGAGCTGTCAAGGCACCAGGCGGGCCGCCTCCAGCTTCGCGTGGAGCCGGTGAGCATCACTGACGTGGCCAAGAGCGCAATTGAAAAATTGAAAGGTCAGAGGGTAAGCCACCAATTCCTGATGGACATCCCCAGGGACTTGCCTCCGGTCGAGGCTGACCCGGTGCGGGTGGAAAGAATTCTTTACAATCTGCTGGAGAATGCCGTCAAATACTCTCCCGAGGAAAGCGAGATAAAGGTCTTCGCGCGAGCCGAGAAGAGACTGGTCGTCACCGGGGTAGCTGATAAAGGCATAGGCATATCACCTGAAGACCGAACCAGGATTTTTGAACTCTTTGAGCGATTGGAGAAATTGTCGAGAACCCAGGGGCTTGGGCTCGGCCTGGTAGTGTGTAAACGGCTGGTGGAAGCTCAGGGCGGACAAATCTGGGTGGAGTCGGAGCCGGGTAAAGGTTCGACCTTCTATTTCACGCTCCCGATGAACAAGAAAACAGCATGATTTCCGCTCAGTCTTTAGAACTTAGAAGCGCCTTGATTTTCCTCACCATATCATCAGGGTCAAACGGCTTATGCATGAAATCGTTGGCACCCAGGCGCCGGGCTTCATCTTGATTTCCGGGACTGGCGCTAAAAGCGATGACAGGTAACTTCGTGAAAGTCCGTAACTCTTTCAACACCGCGAAGCCGTCTATTCCCGGCATGATTATATCTAGGAGCATAATATCTGGCTTGGCTGACTTGACCAGCTCCAGGGCTTCCTCACCTGAAGTTGTGGTGATAACTTTGAACCCGCGGAGTTTCAAGTCTATTTCAACGAACCTCAGTACTTTCGGGTGGTCATCGACCACCAGTACGCATTGTCTCTCTTCCGCCTTATTCATCAATTAATCACAAACCTCCGATTTATTCACGGCTATTACCCTGTGAATCAATTAGCGACCACTATATCATATTTGACCTCGAACAACCGCTTAATTTACCGCTTATTATAACACCAGCGGGATATAGAAGTCATAAAGAATTATACAAAAACTGTTACAAAAACATAACGTTTTGACTTGGGCGGGGGTAGCAGTCCCGGAATAGGTTGTGGCTCTTTTGCGCCTTATAGATACGAGGAAGGCGTAAATATTTGACATTTCCGTGCGTCTATAAATATTATTTAGGTGCGGTTAAAATTTAAAGGACAGAATAGTGAAACAATTTCGCGTGCTTGTAGTCGATGATGAGCCACGCATACTCAAGTTCCTCAAACTGAGGCTCAAGGCCTCAGGATATGAGGTGCT
Source organism: uncultured Dehalococcoidales bacterium (assembly GCA_964354005.1). GTDB lineage: Bacteria > Chloroflexota > Dehalococcoidia > Dehalococcoidales > UBA2162 > CAVSBN01. Next base: position 11,084 of record CAYGYD010000013.1, read on the forward strand.
GACTGCCGATAATGGTTTGGAAGCTCTGGAACAGGTGCAGGCGCAGGAGCCAGACCTGCTTGTGCTCGATGTGGTCATGCCCGGCATGGATGGTTTTGAGACCCTCAAGCAGGTGCGGGCTTTGTCTTCGGTGCCGGTCATCATTCTCAGCGCTAAAGAAGCCAACACAGACAAGGTAAAGGGCCTGGAACTGGGTGCTGATGACTATCTGGCCAAGCCCTTCAGTCCTGACGAACTGGTAGCCCGGATTGAAGCCGTCAGGCGGCGTCTGGCACCTGCCCAAGACCGCAAGGTCATTGAATTCATCACTCTAGGACATATTTCCGTTAATCTCAAGAAGCATCTCGTTATCGTGGATGGGAAAGAAATACAGCTGACCCGAATTGAGTGGCTTCTGCTGAGCGAGCTTGCCCGAAATGCCGGCAAGCTTATGCTGTATGAGCAACTCCTTACTAAGTTCTGGGGTCCTGAGTACCGCGATGACGTACAGATATTGAGGACCTGGGTCAGCCGCCTTAGACATAAGATAGAACTGGACCCTGGCCAGCCTGCAATCATCCGCACCATACCCAAGACGGGCTACATGATAGACCAGCCAACAGCCTGAACGGGCTTCCCCGCTAGACATCTCCACGGTGCTTTGGTCATCCCTAAAATGTCATAAATCTGTAATCTTTTTAGCCAAAGTTTTATAACTTTTCCACTGGTTGCGGTCTAAAATTTCAGTGTGGAGTATTGTTGGAGCGCGCCTATGATGCCGTATCAGCCAAACACAAGACATCCTTCTCCATCAACAAAGTAAGAAGCACCGTGCAGCCGAGTAGGGGTTATGCAACCCGCTAGCTCTGAATAACGCTGCCGCTTGCTGGGCCGAAACTGGAGGTGTGTTTTGAGGAAAAAAGAAGTTGCGTTAATTCTGGCCGGTGGACGCGGGAAAAGGATGGACATTCTCTGCTACCTGAGACCAAAGCCGGCTTTGCCCCTTGCCGGCAGATTTCGCGTTATTGATTTCAGCTTAAGTAACTGTATCCATTCCCAAATCACGGATATTGCCGTTTTGGTTGATTACCAGCGTGCGCACATGACGGAGTACCTGAGAGAGTGGCATTCGGTAAACGGCGGCACTGCCAGTCTCCACGTCTTGCCGCCGAGGGTTGGCTCGTACGCTGGAACTGCGGATGCTGTCTATCAAAACATCGACTATCTGGAGAAGCAAGGTAATGATACGGTGCTAATCCTGGCCGGAGACCACGTTTATAAGATGGATTACCGCAAGATGATTGCTTTTCATCACATGATGAAAGCCGATGCTACTGTGGGAGTTGTTCGAGTGCCGATAGAAGAAACCCGTCGTTTTGGCACAGTTACGGTCGACGTTGAGGGCAGAATAATGGAGTTCATCGAGAAATCTTCAAGTTCCCGGAGTAACCTTGCTTCAATGGGCATCTACGTTTTTAACAAAGACCTGCTCGCGCGGCGCCTGGGTGAAGATGCCAGGGAACCAGGTTCTCTACATGACTTCGGCTATGCCATATTGCCCCGAATGGTAAAAAGTGACCGGGTTTTCGCTTACGAATTCAACGGGTACTGGCGTGACATCGGTACCATAGAAGCCTATTATGAGGCCAATATGGAGCTTTTGGTGCCACAGCCGCGTTTCAGTCTTAACAGCGACTGGCCAATTCTCAGTGAGAGCAGCATCTTACCGGTATGTAGGGCAGGGAAAGAAGGCAATATCGTCAATAGCCTGATAAGTCCGGGATGCGTCATCAAGGGTCGTGTCGAAAACTCCGTCCTGTCTCCCGGTGTTCATGTCGCGGAGCAAGCTATCGTAAGAAACTCGGTGGTTATGGCAGACGTCTCTATCGGCTATCATAGCGTCGTTGACAGGTGCATTCTGGATGAGAGCGTAAACATAGGTAAATTCTGTTATATTGGGTTCGGTGCCGGTCTTTTGCCCGGAAACTTGGAAATAACAGTTCTGGGTAAGGATGTGGCAGTGCCTGACCGCACCGCCATAGGTCGTAAATGCCGGGTTGTGCCCGGTTTAGGGCCAGACGCATTTGGCGCACGGCTTGTTCCCTCCGGTACTACTCTGGTGCCTTCCTGAGCACGGCGTAGCTATAGCCTTGGGATACATATAATCATAAATTAGGGAGGTGTCGAACATGGTAAAAAAGGCAAAACCACAGGCAAAAGCAAAGAAGCAACCAGAGAAACTGCTGGTCAAAGTCCCGGCCGAGTATGTCTTCTGGTGCCATGATGGAAGCATATTTGCCGACATTAACGAGCTGGCTGAAGGCCTGGCGGCTATGTCTGACGAGACCTTCGCCTATCACTGTAATCTGGAGAAGCAGGACTTCAGCAACTGGGTAAGAGACGTTATTGGGGACGAACAGCTGGCCGCTGACCTGGCGAGGGCAACCGGCAGGTTTCAGGCAGCTGAGTATGTGGCTGCCAGAATAACTTTACTTACCGGCAAATAGCTCGGGCCTTTAGGTTAAGACAAACTGCCGATTATCTACTAGACAATCGAGGAGTTATGCTGCAAGCGTATCAGTCAAAACGGGACTTTTTCTCGACTCCGGAGCCTGCGGGAGAGGTACGTGGCGCCGGGCAATAGTATTTTAATGGAGGTTAAAATCTATGATAGATACCAAAACAGCCACTTTTGCCCACGACTTTACCGCAACTGACTCTGAAGGTAGGACTTTACGGCTCTCGGATTACAAGGGAAAGAAGCATGTTGTCCTTGTGTTCAATCGTGGTTTTGGCTGACCCTACTGCCGGAGACACATGGCGCAGTTGCGTCAAGATTACCAAAAATTTGTTGACCGGCACGCTGAGGTCATAGCAGTAGGACCTGAAGGTGCCAAAACTTTTTCAGATTACTGGCATGGTGAACAGATGCCGTTTGTCGGCATAGCTGACCCTAGACACGTTATTGCTAAACTGTTTGGGCAAAAGGTAAACCCCCTAAAATTGGGTCGAATGCCCGCCCTGATAGTGATTGACACGGAAGGTAGAATACGTTACCAACACTACGGAGATTCGATGAGCGATATTCCCTCAAATGAGGAAATTCTGTCTTTGCTGGATAATTTGAACAAAGAGTCGGCCTAGCAGCGATGCTAATGATTAAGGGGCTTCCCCCCTTCCCCAAATGTCATAATTTTGTAACTTTTGTCATTCCGATTTTATGACTATTTAACATCAGGTTTAATACAATTTTCATATAACTTGTGTGATTACGCACTCCGAAATATCTATGCTATTTAGAACCTATTAGAAAGAAAGGAGGTGAATAGTATGCCGTCTATTAAGTGTAAGGATATAGGTATGAAGTGTGGTTTTGAGGTAAAAGATGAGAATCAGGACGAGCTGATGCAGATACTCGCTTTGCATGCCGAAAAAACGCACAACATGAAAACTATACCACCAGACGTAATGCAAAAAGTTCAAAAAGCTATCAAGAAATGACCGGATAACTCTGATTTTCATACCTTGGGAGGAAAAGCTATGAAAAGAGCCTTTTTGGCTAACCGTAAATGGTTGCTGGTTTTCGCATTGATAATAGCTCTATTGGTCCCAGCCGCGTGTACACCAACACCTGCGCCAACAACTACACCTGCACCTACTCCCACTCCCACGCCGACACCCGCTTCATACACCGTCAATATTGCATCTAAGACTGGAGTCGGAGACTACCTGGTCGATGGTAAAGGAATGACCCTCTACTATTTCACTAAGGATGCGCCGGGGAAGAGCAACGCTACCGCGGCCATCATCGCCAACTGGCCCATCTTCTATGTCTCTAATATCATCGTCCCGCCATCACTTAACGCGGCGGATTTCGGCTCTATTACAGGGGCTAACGGGAATATGCAGAGTACTTACAAAGGCTGGCCAGTCTATTACTATATTAAAGACCAGGCGTCGGGGGATACCCAAGGTCAGGGCGTAAACGGTGTGTGGTTCGTCATTAATCCTGCGAACTTTCCGCCAACTCCCACACCTACGCCCACACCAACGCCTACGCCCGGCCAGAACGTCACCATAAACCTTATCGCCCAGAACATGTCCTTCGATAAGAGCACTATTACGGTTCCCGCCGGTGCCAGCGTGACTATAAACTTTAATAACAAAGATAGCATACCCCACAATTTCGCATTGTATACAGACTCAAGTGCCCGTACGTCAATATTTGTAGGTCAGATAATCACCTCGACCACTACGACCTATAAATTCACCGCGCCAACCACACCCGGAAATTATTTCTTCCGGTGTGACGTGCATCCCACAGCCATGACCGGTACATTTGTGGTGCAATAGAGCTATAAGGAGTTTTGAATCCGCCAATATGAGTGCGCAGGCTGCTAACATCAATATAGTGGGTGACCACGCTACCGTCGACGAAGTCATCCGCTGCGAGCAGTTGACCAAACGGTACCCCGGGGACATCCTGGCCGTGGACCGGCTCGATTTGCGGGTACATCGCGGGGAAATCTTCGGATTCCTTGGCCCCAACGGGGCGGGTAAGACGACGACCGTCGGTATGCTTACTACCTTAGTGATTCCAACGAGCGGAAAAGCCATCGTGGCTGGCATCGACGTGCTCGCTCATCCGGCGCTCGTCAAGCAGGTGATTGGTGTTGTCGCTCAGACGAATAACCTGGACCGTGCTCTGACTGTCTGGGAGAACCTATATTACCATGGTCGCTTTTTCGGGATGGGTGCCAGAGAGAGTCGTGAGACGGCGGACAAGTTCCTGGTGGACTTCCGCCTCACCGAACGCGCCAAGGCGGATGTGATGGCCATTTCCGGCGGTATGGCGAAACGGCTCCAGGTAGCCCGCGCGCTGTTGCACCGCCCGTCGGTCCTCTTTCTGGACGAGCCCACGGCCGGTCTTGACCCACAGAGCCGTATCGCCCTATGGGATATCCTCGGCAAGTTGCACGCCGAAGGTCAGACTATCCTGTTGACCACACATTATATGGAGGAGGCAGATTCGGTCTGCGACCGGATAGCTATTATGGACCATGGCCGTATCCTCGCCATGGACACCCCGAAGGGTTTAAAGGAATCGGTCGACGCGGACAGCATCATAACCGTGTCGGCAACCGGTGACCTGGATGCCCTCGCCCGGCTCCTTCGAGACCAGGTCGAAGGGGCGACCGAGAGCCGGCGACTCGACAGTACGGTCCAGCTCCGCATTAAAGGCACGGCCGGCGTACTGCCCAGGGTAGTTACCATTGCTGAACAGGGAGGCTTCAATATCACTGATTTGTCAGTAGCCGAGCCTACCCTCGAAACTGTCTTTATCAACCTCACCGGAAGGGAGCTACGCGACTGATGAGCACTATTAGTGTTACACCAAGTGTTCAAAGACTCATGCCTACTCGGTCAGCGGCCGCTGCCAGCCGTGCCGCCTTCAACGCCCTGTTGCTGCGTGACCTCACGGTGCTAAAAAAGAACCTGGGTGTCTTCATTGCCCGTACCCTTATCCAGCCTTTCCTCCTTGTCTTTGTTTTCCTGTATGTGTTCCCTCAGATTGGCGAGGGCGTAGGCGGAAGCTCGGCAGGTGGCCTGTCGTCGTTTGCGACCGTACTGGTGGCTGGCGTGGTAGGCCTATCAATTATGTTCCAGGGAATTCAGGCAGTAGCGCTGCCCCTGGCCAATGAATTCGGCTATACCAAAGAGATTGAAGACCGGGTACTAGCACCACTGCCGGTGTCGCTGGTGGCCATCGGCAAGGTCGTTGCCGGAGCCATCCAGGGCCTTATCGCGGCGGCAATCGTGTTCCCAATTGCTGCAATTGTCCACGCCAGGGGCGTGCATCCAAACCTGTCGGTGCACTGGGCGCTCCTGCTCACGCTCATCCCGCTCACTTGCATCATGACCTCCAGTCTCGGTCTGTTCCTGGGAACCCGCATTGCACCGCGCAACATCGGCGTCATGTTCGGGTTTATTGTCCTGCCCATAACCTTCCTCGGCGGCACTTACTACCCATGGACAATGCTGGCGGCGATCAAGGTCGGCGGGTTCTCCTGGCTACAGGCTCTGGTCTGCGTCAACCCGCTTATTTACGTGACTGAGGGCTTTCGCGCGGCACTGACTACAGCGCCGCACATGCAGCTATATGTGATTTACCCTGTGCTCGCAGCATTCTGTGTCCTGTTCCTCTGGGCTGGGTGCCGGGGCTTCCACAGGAGAGTCATTAGTTAGTACTATCTCTGCTCAACGACGTACAGCGGGTGTAAACAATGATGGACACCCAATGATTTAATAGGAGAAGTACAAATAGAAGGAGGCTTAAGATGTTAGGTTGGGTTAAGTATCTGGTATACATCATGTCATTCGTTATTCCGCCGGTAGGGGTCATCACATTCTGGGTTTTCCTGGGACGGGGTGAAGAGCTCGAAGATGTCGCCAAATGGTCTTTCCTCGCTGCCTTCATCGGTTTTGTTGTCTGGTGTATTATTGCCGCGGTTGGCGGAACCATGCACCAGATGTTTTGGCCGGGCATGGGCAGGTGGTGAACGGAGTTTACGTCTTGGCAAATTCTCGATAGAAGGAGGCTGGCCATGAAGCGGCATAAATACCTGTTATTTTATCTCTTTATCATCACGTGTGTCATCTCACTAGTCGGTTGTACTGCGCCCAGTTCCAATCCTCAGACCCCAACCCAGCCACCTCCACAAAGCAGTGGGCCAATCCCGCCGCAACAGAGTGGAGTATTGGTTGCCTTGCCCAGCTTTGCCGACTTGACCGATCTCGTTAAGCAGTCAGTAGTGGCCGTTAACACTGAGACCATCGTTAGAAGCAGATTTATTCAAGGTACGGTACAGGGTGCCGGCTCCGGATGGGTTATTGATGAGAGCGGCATCATCGTGACCAATAATCATGTTATTGAAGGTGCACAATCCATCACAGTGCAACTGCAAGATGGTACGATTTACACTCCAGTAAGTATCAAGGCAGACCCCACTACTGACTTAGCGATACTCAAGATTAATGCCGGGAAGCTGCCGGCGCTGAAAGTCGGGGATGTTTCAAAGCTAAGGGTAGGTGATTGGGTAGTGGCCGTGGGGAATGCTCTCGGCATGGGGATAAGCGTTAAAGATGGTATCGTTAGCCGCCTCGGAGTTAGCGTGCAAATGTCTCAAACCGAAACATACAGCAATCTTATCGAAACTAATGCCGCCATCAATCCCGGTAACAGCGGTGGCCCGCTGGTCAACCTGGCTGGAGAAGTCATAGGTATTACTAGCCTGAAGCTTTCCACTGCGGGTGTAGAGGGGATGGGTTATGCTATAAATATCGCCGACGCCTTACCGGTGATTCAGAAACTATCTAAATAGCTACTGGGTAGGGAACTCAATGCATCAAAGCCTAAAACAACTAAATACGTGTCGGATGGTTGCTTATCTCTTATCAGTGATGGTTCTGTTTCCGATGGTGGCTTGCATTGGGCCGGCGGGTTCACTACCTTCAGCCACGTCTCCGCTGCCTACCGGAGCCCCGCCAACGACGTTACCGATGACACCTGAAGAATTTATTGACAATCTTGATGTTCCCTGGGAGATGGCCTTTGCGCCCGATGGGCGCAACTTCTTGACGGAGAGGCCCGGCAGAATACGTATTGTGAAAGATGGTCAACTGCAGAGTGAACCTTGGATGAGTCTCGACGTGGCTGCGGTTGGTGAAGGGGGGCTTCTCGGGCTGGCGCTAGACCCTGAGTTTGCTGAGAACCATTACGTCTACGTGGCGTATACCTACCGCAGTGCTCAAGATAAATTACAAAACCGCTTGGTTAGATTACGTGAAGACCTGTTAACCGGGAAAGGTGTCATGGACAAGGTATTGCTGGACGGGGCAGCCGGAAATAGCATTCATGATGGAGGGCGAGTTAAATTTGGCCCAGATGGCAAACTCTACTGGACTGTGGGCGAAGCTGGTAATCCACAGCTGGCACAAGACCTATCATCATTAAACGGGAAAATTCTGCGGATAAACCCTGATGGCACCATTCCGGCTGATAATCCTTTTCCCGGCTCTCCAGTATATTCCTATGGTCACCGCAATCCAGAGGGATTAGCTTGGCAAGCTGGCACTGGCCGCCTTTATGCTACCGAGCATGGCCCCAGTGGCGGCACCGGCGGTACCGGACAGGACGAGATAAATTACATCGAACCTGGCAAGAACTACGGCTGGCCTGTCATTCATGGTGCCCAGACTCATGAAGGTATGGTAACCCCAATTATCCAGAGCGGGGAATCGGAAACTTGGGCACCCAGCGGTGCGACCTTTGTTACTGGAGGCCCATGGGATGGCTCGCTGCTCTTTGCCGGTCTAAGGGGACAAACCCTGTACCGTTTGGCGCCGGATAAGAATGACCCGCGTAAAGTCATAACCTTTGAGAGATACTTGGATGGCCAGTTTGGCAGGCTGCGGGACGTGGTGCAGGGCCCCGATGGTGCTCTTTATATTCTGACTAATAACCGGGATGGTCGCGGCAGTCCGCGTCAGGGTGATGATAGGATACTGCGGCTGACTCCGGAGTAATCTGGCTCCTTTTTATCACCACGGAATCATATCCGGTTGAGTTGATAAAAGCTAGAAAGGAGGTTACTTTGGCCACGCTAGACAGGATTACCATTGATGAAGTGAAGAAAAAGATGGACAGAGGTGAGCCAATCCTGTTTATTGACACACGAAATTCGCACGATTGGAGCGAATCAGATGTAAAGCTGCCGGGAGCGTTGCGCATCCATTTCAGTGAACTTGAACAGCGTCTTGATGAGTTACCTCGTGACCGCTTAATCGTCACTTACTGCACGTGACATCAAGAAGCGTCCAGCGCCCGTGCGGCGCAGATACTGCTGGACCACGGCTTCAAGAGTGTGTACGCCATGAAAGGCGGCTTTGATGCCTGGCATAATGCAGGCTATCCCCTGGAGTCAAAGCTGCAAACATGACAGCAACTATCCGGGAATTGAAATCTACGTTAGGAGTTCTCATATGATATTCGAAAGAATAAAGTCAGCAGGCATAGCTCATAATTCTTACCTGATTGGCTCTGGCAGCGAAACCACAGTAATTGACCCACGGCGCGATTGCCAAGTCTATATTGATTCCGCCCAGCAGAAGGGACTTAGAGTCAAGCATATTTTTGAGACTCACCGCAATGAAGACTATGTAGTCGGCTCCATTGAGCTGGCTAATATTACCGGAGCTGAAATCTACCACGGGCCAGGGCTCAACTGGAAATATGGTAATACATTGAGTGACGGTCAGGAATTCCAGATAGGCAATCTCAGGCTAACTGCTATCCGTACGCCGGGACATACCGACGAGAGCATGTCTTATGCTGTTGCTGACCTGGCTACCGGTGAAGCCACGGCAATGGTCTTCACCGGGGATGCGCTGTTCGTGGGTGATGTGGGACGAACCGACCTCTACGGGCCAGAAGAAGTGTCGAGACTGGCATCAAATCTCTATGATAGCATTTTCAACAAGCTCCTGCCGCTGGGTGACGGCGTTATCCTCTGTCCGGCTCACGGCGGTGGCTCGGTCTGTGGGATGCATATTGCCAGCCGGGATGAAAGCACCATTGGCATAGAAAGAGCCCGGAACCCCGTGATTCAGATAAAGGATAAAGATGAGTTTGTCAGATACAAGGTAGCGGAAAAGCCAGAGAGGCCGCATTACTTTCGCCAGATGGAGAAATACAACCTGGAAGGGCCACCGTTACTCAGGTGTATGCCATTGCCCGCACCCCTGACCCCCACCGAGTTCAGAGCCGAAATGGACAAGGGAGCAATCGTTGTTGACACTAGCGAAGAAGCCGCCTTCGGCGGCATCCACATCAAGGGTGCCTACAGTATCTGGCTGGAAGGGCTCCCCGCCTTTGCCGGCTGGGTGATACCTTACGACAAACCCATCCTGCTGGTTCTGGAAGACCAGGCGCATCTGGAGAAGGCGGTACGTTACCTGATACGGGCCGGCTATGACAATATTGCCGGCTATCTTCACGGTGGCATCGAGAGCTGGTACAACGCTGGGCTGCCTCTGGAAAGCCTGCCGCTGCTTTCCGCGCATCAGTTGAAAAGTATGCTTGACCGTGGTGAAGAGCTGCTGATATTGGATACACGGGGTCAGGAAGAATGGGAATCAGGGCACATAAAAGGGGCACTTCACATATATGTCGGACATCTAGAGCAGAGACTAACAGAAGTCCCCAGAGATAAGCCGGTGGCCGTATACTGCCGAACAGGACACCGTGCCGGTCTCGGTGCCAGTATTCTGCTCCGGGCTGGCTATCCGGTTGTTTATAATTTCCCTGGCAGCCTCAAAGCCTGGGTAGCTGCCGGCTTTCCCATCACCACTGACTAGGCTCTTTAATGGTAGAGAAACGGAGGTCAGACGTGAAGGAATATGATGTTATTGTTATCGGGTCAGGCTGCGGCATGAATATCGTAAATGAGGCGCTGGCCCACGGCCTCAACGTTGCCTTGGTGGACAAAGGCCCCCTCGGAGGGACCTGCCCTAACCTGGGCTGTATACCTTCAAAGATGCTGATATTTGCGGCTGACAGGATAGCCGAAATACAGGAGGCCAAGAAGCTGGGCATCAAAGCCGAGATAAGAAACATTGACTTCGGCTTCATCATGGAGCGCATGAGGAAGTCCGTAAGCGAAAACCAGGAACAGATGAGGCATGGCATTTCCCAGGCGGAAAGCCTCGGCTTTTATGAGGGCGAAGGGCGCTTTATCGGCGAGTATACGCTAGAGGTTAACGGCGAACAGATCAAGGGCGATAAGATTTTCATCGCCTCCGGCTCACGCCCTCTGATACCGCCCATAAAAGGTCTGGACAGCGTGGATTACCTGACTAATGAGACGGTGCTGCAGCTGAAGGAAAGACCGGACAGCCTTATAATTATCGGCGGCGGCTACATTGCGGTGGAATACGGGCACTTCTTCGCCGCCATGGGTACCAAGGTGACCATTATAGAAATGGCTGACCGGCTTGTCCTTGCCGAGGAACCAGAAATATCCGAACTTCTGAAGAAGGAGTTGAGCCGGCGTATGGAAGTCCACACCGGTGTCCAGGCTGAGGAAGTAAAGAGGAATGGAAGTGATGCTACCGTCATTGTAAATGACTTAAAGGGTGACGGGAAGAAGGAATTCACAGCGCAGAGAATCCTGGTGGCGGTGGGACGAAGGTCTAATGCCGACCTGCTAAAGGTAGAAAGTACAGGTGTGGAGGTTGATAGAAGGGGTTTTGTGAAGGTAAATGAGTACCTTGAGACCACCAAGAAGAACATATTCGCCGTGGGAGACGCCAACGGTCAGCAGATGTTCACGCACGTAGCTAACCAAGAAGCAGTACTGGCAGCGGACAATGCGATACACGGTTCCAAACTAAAGATGGACTACATTGCTGCTCCCCACGCTGTTTATTCTCACCCTCAGATTGCGTCCGTGGGGTTGACGGAGGAGAACGCCAGAAAGACGCATAAGGTCCTGGTAGGCAAAGCCAAGTATTCAGATGTGGCTCAGGGCGAGGCAATGATGGAGGAAAACGGTTTCGCCAAAGCCGTCGTGGAGGTGAACTCAGAGAAAATACTAGGTTTTCATATCATTGGTCCCTACGCCCCCATTCTCATTCAAGAAGTGATAAATGTCATGGCCTCCGCGGGCAACATTAATCATCTACAGGCTGGAATGCACATCCATCCTGCCCTTCCTGAGCTGATATTGAGGACGCTCAGTAATCTTGAGGAAACTTAAATTACGCAAATGGGAACGATTGTCTTTGGCGAAGGCCCTCCGAATGCAAGAATCATGCGGTTGGTCAAAATCCCGGCAAAGAGGAAGCCGAGCGGGGCAGGCCATGCCATGAAATTTGGTTTATCATTCACATTGGCTCCAACTAATAGTGCTGGCATCGGATAAACCAGCGTGCCCGGGCCCATTGAAATTTTACGCATAACCTTGACTCTTATAGAAAATCCAGCCGTATGCCTTCCGGCGACTCAGCCTGTGAACTGGCTAGCCTACCTACCCACCCGGATTCATAACACGCCCGATGAACAGGATGGCACCGGTTTGAATATCACGAATCAGGAAAACGAAGGGTCGGTCAAGAGTAACCGTAACCGGTTCCGGCGGCATTGAAGTTGTTCCCACAATCACCCCGGTGGCTGCCGCCGCCTCGGTACCAGCTTCGTCCACAGAGACAAAAGCCTTATGGACAACATCGTCAATATGCAAATCACTTTCTTTGGATATACCGGAAAAATCGCCGCTATCTCGGAACGGTTCTTCCATACCCATCTCCATGAGCGTCTCTTTGAGGCCAAACTCTGATTCGAATTCAAACTTGGGCATTGTGAGAGCAACTCTCG
>CAYGYD010000014.1:0-23358 GCA_964354005.1 uncultured Dehalococcoidales bacterium
CCAGTAATCTCTCCCCCGCCGAACGGATGCGCCTCCTCATGACCGGCGGCATTCAGGAAAAGAAGGGCGATACTCTGGAGGGCAATCCGCAGGAAGTAGCCCAAAAACTGGTTGACTTCCTGCGGAGCCAGGGGTTCCTGCCGGAGATAGAGAGTAAATAGAAGCGACCAAACCAGCTAACGTTAAGAAATGAGGGGGGCTTGTTTGAAGACAGCCCCCCTATGCTGGTGGTTGATTTCAAAAGAACCCTAAATCTTCCGGGCCACCTCGTTGGCACCCCAGACGGCCGTCTTGATATCACCTACCTGCGAGCAGTCCCCGATTTTGTAGACCTCAGGCGCCTTCCCCTGCAGCTCGTTAAAGAGGGCATCGTTGGTCTCTCTTTCACGGGAGATAATCAGCGTATCGTAAGGAAGTACCTCCCGGGCGCCGTCCTTATTGACTATTTTGATACCCGCCGGGGTTATCTCTTCCACATCCACAAAGTAGAGGACACGCGGGTTGCCGACCCGGGCGGCCTCAGGAGTCGCCCTCGGCACATTAATGTCCGTCAGCTTCCTCAGGACATAGAACCTTCTCAGGGTGGTGTAATCTCGTGCCAGAGTTTCCTCGCCACCGCGACCAATCATGGTCACATCCTTCCCTTCCTCCGCCAGTGAGATAGCCAGCTCCGCTGCCACCAGACCCCAGATAACCACTCGCTGACCAATCTCATGCTTCCGCTTTAGCGCCTCAATGTGGTGCATGACCCCCGGTTTGCCTTTGGCAATATCAGGTACCATCATTGATGACCCGGTAGCGACGATGACCACATCCGGCTTGAGTTCGGCCACATCAGCCGCTGTTGCCTCTTTACAGACCCGGACATCCACCTTCAGCTTCCTCATCTGGGTAGATAGATAGTCGACAAAGTTCCCGAACTCGGCTGTTAGCTTGGTCTGGGCTAAAGCGGCCACCATGCCACCGAGCTGGGAATCTTTTTCGATGATGGTTACTTTGTGCCCTCTCAGGGTGGCTATCCTGGCCGCTTCCATACCCCCCACCCCACCGCCAATGACCATTACCCTCTTTGCCTTCTTGGCCGGGGTGAAAGCGACAGGCTCATCCTGGATATCGTAGTTCACCGAGCAGGGTCGGCCGCAACCACCGAGACAGCCGATGCAAGTTCGGATTTCGTCCTTCCGGCCTTCCAGGTACTTCTTTGGCGTTTCCGGGTCGGCGGTCAATTGCCGACCCATGTAGATGATATCGGCTTTGCCTTCCTCAATGAACCGGTTGGCCATCTCAATTTCCACAATGCGGCCAACTCCGATGACCGGCAGTCTGGTGACCTGCTTCACCGCGGCGGCATACTCAATGAAGCACCCCCTGGGATAATACAGCGGAATGGTGATGCCTTCACCCGAGCGAATCATGTCACCCTGCGAGACATCAATACAGTCCACTCCAGCCTTTTCCAGAGCTGGAACGATAATCTTGCAGGTATCTTCTATGGTGACTCCCCGCGACCCGGTCCGGTGGTCACCGCTGAGCCTGACCAGGATTGGGAAGTCCTTACCCACTGCTTCTCTCATTTTTTGTATTGTCTCAATCGGGAAGCGCAGGCGGTTTTCCCAGCTACCGCCATATTTGTCCTCTCGCCGGTTATAATATGGTGATATAAAGGAACAATGGAGTGTGGCGCCGCCGTGGGCGCAGTGCAATTCCACGCAATCAGCCCCCGCTGCCTTGGCTCGGGCCGCCGCCTGCGCAATAGCGTTTTCAATGAGCTCAATCTCTTCTACCGATAGTTCACGTACCGGTGTCCTGACCCCCATCATAACGAAGAACAGTTCATCGGTGGCGTGCCGTTCATCAGGATAGGGTGGTAATGACGGACCTGTGCCACCCATCGGGCCACCCATCCCGATTTGCACTCCTAGTTTGCCACCATGAGCATGGAGTGCCTTAGCCAGCTTGGCAAAACCCGGGATGAACTTGTCATCGTAGATACCAATCCCCCGGAACCCCAATAGGCTCTGTGCCTGAGGGGGTGGCGCCACCGGCATTACCGTGCCGGTCATAACCAAGCCAGCACCGCCTTTGGCTCTCGCCTCAAACCACCGAATAGTCAAATCGTTAATGAAATTCCCCTCACCACCCGGCATATTGAGGAAGGGCGGCGCACCGATGCGGTTTTTGACCTTCATTCCATTTATCTCGATAGGCTCGAAAATCTTCATGACTCTACCTCCTCTTCATTATGTTTCAGCTTTTCTGGGCACCATTGTTAATCATATCATCTAGTGTCACCCGAATGTCAAACTGGACTAAAGGAAGTTGTTCAAGAACCCTCACCCTTTTCCTTTGTGCCTTCCTTAAGGGGAGAAAGAAGGTGTTTTTCGAAAGCGGACCGCGAATCAACCCTACCACATCAGTGGAAGCGCGGTCTGACTGCGATACCTGGGCTGGCCCCGTATGGTTGCTTCAGTGAGCTGGAGCCGTAGGTGCGACGGTACTTCGCGTGCTGAAGGCAAGACTCATTATTCGGCGCAGGTAGGGTTCTATCGCCGCTTCGGCCCGGCTGGCTTCTACGTTGCCCAATCGGAGCCTCAATTCGTTCACGGCACCACGCAGATTAGAAAACTCCTCCGGGCTAAGAAAGGTTCTTTTGAGTTCGGCACCAAGCGCTTTCAGGGAAAAGGCTACCTCGATACTTGATTCAATTTGTGGCACATCGCTGATATTCCCGCCCAGCGCAAAGGCCAAGTCCGTAGCCTTCCTGTTGAGCCTTTCAAAAAACAGGTCCATTCGTTCCAGATATCTTTTCGCTAAGGGATAAACCCTCTCTATCTTGGTCTTAAAGTCCATGAGTTGTAGGGCTGTTTCCATCGAGTCCAGGTTCTTCTCTAATTGGTCAACAATCTCCGGGTAGCCTTTCGGCTTATCTCCGGACAGCAATTCTGCCTTCAAGGACAGGTGCGCTTGATGACGGAAGAGCCCCAGCGCTGATAAGGCTCGGGCGATTTGCTCCTGACTACCCTGACAGGAGTCGACAATCTCTCTTTCCTCCCGCTTGGCGATAAAGTCGAAAGCAAGCTTTGTCATGGAGGTTTTTAGTAATCTCGTCCGATACTCCTGAATCCTGGTGAGCATCCTTTCCTTCTCTTCGCCCCGGAGTTTGCTGGGCAACTCACCGATATCCTTAAGCTCCAGCAGAAGCTGGCTCAATTCAGAAAGCGTACCCTCCGCTTTGCCTCGCAGATAGCTATCAATATGGTCTCTTATGGAGTTTAATGTATTCGTAACCTTTTCCCGTGTATCCTGAGTGAGGATGAAGTAGAAGGTATCGGGACTGAGTTCAAGCACCCGGCCAAAGTCCATCTTCTCCCCCTCGGCTACCACTCTAAATCTAACCCTATCGCCTTCTTTAAGGGTTGCCCCCCTGATGACTACAATCCGGCCTTCGGGTGTCTTCGCCAAGGGGTCACCCTTGCTGCCAAAACCGGCGACTTTCCCCTCCATTATCTTTTGCTTTTTGAGCTGCTCATTGACCCAGTACCAATGCGGCAGAATTGTTTGGCTGCGCCCGGTCAGAGCCAAGCGAAACCTCTGCCAGTCCTGGTCTTTGTTGTGACGCGGTAATTGTTGAATCTTATCCAGTATTTCTCTCTCCGATTCCTCCAGAATCTCTGAGATTCGCTTGTAGGAATTGAAAATAGCCTCGGGGTCAACCTGCTTGATGGCCGTTTCCAGCACCTGATATTCTTCACTGGCGGCTATCTTTTTCAGTGTCTTGACTGTCTGGCTCATTCCCTCACCTGACTTTAGCAAATACCTTTTAGAATAGTAGCACTTTGGGCGATTGGCCTGCAAGTATTCTATGAGGAACACTTCTCGGAATTCCCAAATTTACATGGATGCCATGGTCACAGTCATGCCGCGCGGCTAGAGGAATAGGGGGCGCAATTGAAGCCGTCTAGAGAGACTAGGCGAAGCCTCGGGTCAGTGCGGCCAGAAACAATTCTTATCCGGTTAGTGTCCTGTCAGCAGTTTTTCCACTTCTTCGGTGTCGTAGCAGTACGCGAAGAGTGTCTTGCTATCAATGATTCGCTGAAAGTACAGGTCAACCAGTGCCTCGTCAAGAGTCTTCATGCCGGGATGCCCATGGCTGCGGATAACATTGGTGAGAAGATGGATTCTGCCATCGCGAATGAGGTTCTTTACCGCTGGGGTGGCTATCATAACCTCGACGGCGGCTATTCTTCCCGAGCCACCAGCTCTGGGTACCAGTGTCTGGCACAGTACCGCAAGAAGTAGCGAGGCCAGACGTGTCTGTGCTAGGTACCGCTCTGGCGGCGGGAAAAGGTCGATGATTCTCTCTACCGCTTGGGGAGCATACGGAGCATGGCTCGTGGTCAATATGAGATGGCCCGTCTCAGCTACCGATAGCACCGCGGCCGCCGTCTCTGAATCCCGCATTTCCCCCACCAGAATCACATCGGGGTCGTGCCTTAATATGTGCTTCAAGGCTTGTGGAAAGGATAGTGTATCACGGCCCAGTTCCCGTTGAGCTACCACTGAGTCAAGATTGGGATGGAAGTATTCAATGGGGTCCTCTATAGTGACAACATGCCGCGTTGTGACTGAGTTTAGATGCTGAATCATGGCCGCCTGTGTGGTGGTCTTGCCACTGCCGGTCGGTCCGGAGATAACTATAAGTCCTCTCATTCGCAAGACCAGCTCTTTGCATATCGCGGGTAGTCCGAGCTCATCTATAGTGGGAACCTTGGGTGGGAGGAGACGTATAGCGAGGCTGAGTACTCCCCGTTGCTGAGCCGCGTTGCAGCGCAAACGAACGCCGTCAGGCAGAGAATAACCGAAATCCAGCTCCAGGTGGCGGTAGTACTCCTCCCTCTCATCGGGGGTTGTTATCTGAGTGAATGCCTCAGATAAGTCGAAGGTCGTCAGCACTGGCATATCGGTCATTCTGCGCAGGGCGCCATCAATACGAAACAGCGGTTGGCTGTTAACTGAAAGGTGCAGGTCAGAAGCGTTTCTGGCCTTGGCCTCATCAAGAAGTGAGAATATGTTCATGTCTCCGCACCTCCATTTCCCTCCCACGATGCTGTGACCTGCGGCAGCGTAAGACAGAAGACTGGCAAAACGCGCCTATGATTCTGCGCTCTCCAAGCATTTTCTGCTTAGCCGGCTGTGCCACTATCCCACCCTTAGATATCGTCAGTAACCATCTCCCACGCCACACTTACTTCCTGGCCATGGGAAAGCATCTCGGCTTCCATAAGTCAGAATTCTATTATAAGTGAGGCACGCTTAAGGTGTCAATACATGCTAGCCAGCCAGGAGACCAGGCACACACCTGACCAGACGCATTGGTCTCTCCCCACTCCTCCTTATCTTCTTGCTGTCGCTGGGTCAGAGCTCACATGATAGCCTTGGTGGGTAGCCTGTGCTTTATTATGTCTTCACTCTCCACATTAGCCCTAATTGACTCAGGAGCTTCTTCTGGCGAGTGGTCTCAGCAGTGCCATGAGTATCAGGCCAACGGCAACCACACCAGCCGAAACGATGAAAGCTAGCTGATAATTGCCCTGTTTATCAAAGATGTAGCCGGCGAAGATGGGGCCGATAGCACCGCCAGCAGTAGCCGCAAAACTGGTCACACCTAGAATCACACCATGTGAGCGTAGCCCGAAGAGTTCGGCCACCATCGGTGAGGGAAGAGGCACCTGACTGCCGTAGGCAATGCCGTGGATAGCGGCAAACAGATATAGCATCCATATTTCTTTAGCTACCAGCAACCAGAGTAAGTTAGCCAGCATAAGAATAATGGCGATGATAAAAGTTTTTTTCGTCCCTATCCTGTCGGAAGCGCTACCCATAACAATCTTACCCACTATACTCAGGGCGCCAATGATGGTCATCATGCTGGCAGCGATGATTTGGGAAATGCCGAGGTCAGTGACATGTGGCACAATATGCACCATAATGACCTGTAAGGCAAATCCAAAGCATGCCAGAGTCCCAATGAGGAGCCAGAGCTGTTTTGTGCGCAGGGCTTGGTTAAGGGAAAGCCCTTTGACTTCCGTCTTCGGATTACTTGCCTTTGTTTCTTCAGCACCATAGGGACTAAGCCCCATCTGACCCGGGTCATACTTTAGAAATTGGATAGCCGGGACAATCACTACCAGAGCCAGAATACTGATGGCAATGAATGAAGTGCGCCAGTCATAGGTAGAAATCAGCCACTCAGATACCGGTGGCATAATCATCGTACCCGCACCGACACCGGCAACGGCGATGCCCGTCATCATTCCAATTCTCCTGGCAAACCACCTGGCGACAACGGACAAAACTGGGACAAAAACTCCGCTCATGCCGATGGCTATTACTACTCCGTAGACGAGATACAAATGCCAGAGAGTGGAAATCCGCGACATCAGAAAATAGCCAAGGGCAAGACAGAGGCCACAGACTCCTACCACAATTCTTGGGCCAAATCTATCGTTAAGCTTCCCGGTGGCAATAGCGAAAAGGCCATGCAAGAACATATACAGAGAATAAGCCCCTGAGGTAACTGCCCTTGTCCAGCCAAATTCAGCAGAGAGAGGCTTGAAAAAGACACCGTAGGAGTACATGGTACCGAAGCCGACGAACATAATAAGGAAGCCAGCCAGAACAATGATATAACCGTAAAAGAGCTTCGGTTTTTTTGTGTCTAACGGAAGCACAGTCCTGCTACTAGTCAAACAAAATCACCCTTAAAGATTGTGTATTTCCCTTTATCGGCTTACCACATCAGGCAAGATAACTAGCCGGGCAAAAGTCAGCCAATTAAAGCATATTGCCTATGAGCCGTCAACCAAGACTGCGCGCTGACCTGCCCGCAAAACCAACCGTTCCTTGACATTGACTTCTTAGTATTCTACTATCTAGCAGACCACAGAATGAAAAATGTCAAGAAAGGGAAGCGTCTGCTATATCACGTTTAGTCTTTTGGTTCACACGCAAGAGAAGAGAAGCGAACGAGGAGTTAAACATGTCTGAGAATCCATTATTGGTCGAGCATCGGGAACGGGTAGCAGTACTGACCCTAAACAGGCCGGATAGACTGAATGCTCTAAACCATGAACTTCAAGAAGCTATCATACAGACCTGTCAGAAGCTACGCGACGATGACAGCGTATGGGCCGTGGTGCTTACTGGCGCTGGGCGGGGGTTCTGTTCTGGGGCTGATTTACGCAGTGCACCCAGAAGTGACAGCGAACAACCCAGTCGAGAAGAACGCTTAGACGTGTATGGTTGGGTGGGCCGACTGGCCATGGCAATCTACCGCACACTGGATAAACCGCTCATCGCGGCTGTGAATGGCATAGCCGCCGGTGCCGGAATGTCTATTGCGCTTGCCTGTGATATGCGGGTCGGTAGTGAGAATACGCGTTTCAAAGTGGTATTTATTGAACGTAGCCTGAGTCCTGACACCGGGATGTCGTTTTTCCTGCCCCGTATCGTCGGCTTCAGCCGTGCCTGTGATTTGATATACACCAGCCGCTTCGTGGATGCCGGCGAAGCCTACCGCATCGGCCTACTTGATCGCCTGGTATCAGCCGACAAACTATTGGAAGAATCGCTAGAATTGGCTAATCAAATTGCGTTTTGGCCGCCTGTGGCTATGCAGGCAACGCGACGTGTGCTTCAGCAGAGTATGGCATCGACTCTGGAAGAGCAACTCCGCAATGAGTCGTTCGGCCTTAATCTGGCACGTAGAGCACCGCATGATGTGCATGAATCACGGGATTCGTTTCTAGAACGTCGTCCGCCACGGTTTACTGGGCAGTGATTCATTTTGGCAATGATTAACGAACCACCCAGCAAGGGGCTTAGAAAATCTGGTGTTGAATAAGTAGCAAATGAGTTACTTTCTTGGTTTGGATATTGGCTCAGTCGCTGTTAAGCTGTGCCTAATTGATGAAAATGGACGCATCATTCAGCTTGACAGTGAGAAGATAACTTCCAACCCTAAAGCAGCCGTAAACTTACTCATCAGCAACCTGGGGCGGAAATTTGATGTGGCGCAGGTTGTTGCCGTCGGGGTATCCGGCTCCGGCAAAACCATAATTCCCCGAGCCTTCAATTGGACAGAATACAGCAGCTCTCTGGCCATTTCTTCCGGGGTTCTTTACCGCTATCCTGACGCCAAGACTATCGTGCAGATTGGTGGCCAGAGTTCCATCGTCATCAGTTTTGAAGACGGATTGAGAAAACCGTGGCGGGTGGTTTCAAACCCGCTTTGTGCTGCTGGCACCGGAAGGTTTCTTGAGCAACAGGCATACCGGCTTGGCATCAGCATGGACGACTTTGCTCGTCTGGCGTTGCAGTACCAGGGCAGCCCACCCAGGATAGCTGCCAGGTGCAGCGTTTTTGCCAAGAGCGACCTTATTCATCTTCAGCAGAAGGGTGTCCCGGTTGAGGCAATGCTTTACGCACTCTGTGAGGGCATTGCCCGGATGGTGGTGTCCCTGAAGAAAGGCATCTTGGCCCAGCCGCTCTACTTTGTCGGTGGTGTGGCCGCCAACAGGGCTATTGTCAAGGCTTTGGAGAATGTTATCTCGGCCAGAAACGGGCACCAGGTGAAGGTCATCGTACCTGATAACTATCTATACATTGAGGCCTGGGGAGCATCCTTGCTTTCCCGCGGGAAACATTCGCCGGTGAGCCTGCTACCTGAAACTGATGCTCGTCAGCGCTATTTTGAGATGCCTGGCTTAAACACCGTCACCCTCCCGGGAAACGGTACCAGTTTGGCAATAGGAGAGCCCTGTTGCGGATACCTTGGCGTTGATGTTGGCTCAACCAGTACCAAGGCGGTAATACTTGACGAATCTGGCACTACGGTTCTGGCCAAGAACTATCTGATGACCGCGGGCCGGCCTATCGAGGCGGTTAAGCAGGTGTTTGGAAACTTGCTGCGAGACGGCGCGGATAAGGTTACGGTGGCCGGCGTTGGTGTTACTGGTTCCGGCCGATATCTCATTGGTAGCTTCATCGGGGCCGACCTGATTAAGAATGAGATTACGGCTCAGACAAGAGCGGCCGCCGATATAGACCCCGAAGCCGATGTTATTGAAATTGGCGGTCAGGACTCCAAGCTTGTTCTCAAGAGGAATGGTACTGTGGTCGATTATCAGATGAACAAAGCCTGCGCCGCTGGAACTGGCAGCTTTATTGATGAACTGGCCGAGATGCTCGGTATATCCGTAAAAAATGGTGATTTTGCCAACCTGGCCTTATCAGCACCCGGTACCATTGACCTGGGAACGAGGTGCGCTGCATTCATGGGCCAGGCAGTGGCTCTGGCCCAGCGAGAAGGCGTACCTTTGTCGGTGATTACAGCCAGCCTGGCCAGCTCCATTGCCAAGAATTATCTATCCAAGGTTGTCGGTACCAAGAAGCTGGGTAATAAAATTATCCTTACCGGGGCGGTGTTCTATAATCAAGCCATTGTTTCTGCCTTTCATCAGCAGCTTGAGGGGAAAACCCTGACCGTGGCCGAGCACCGGGAGGTCAGCGGTGCCATCGGTGTGGCACTGCTGGCAAAGGAAGCGATGTCTGGCCAGAGGTCAAAATTCAAAGGCTTCCAGAACATCATTGAGAGCGAGTGCGCTCTCTCCACTTTCACATGTCAGCATTGTGACAACAACTGTACCATCACGCGGCTTCAGATGCCGAATGAGAAACCTACATTTTACGGCAGCCGGTGTGACCGGTATGACAGTACTATCGGCCGCGGTAAGGTGGAGACGTTCTTTGACGCCAGAGAAAAACTGCTCTTACAAGAATACCAGGAGAACTCTGGGTCCGGCCCTCGGGTAGGGATTCCCAGGGCGCTCCTCATTTATGATTACGCACCACTGCTCATTGGTTTTCTGAATGCACTTGGTGTCAGGGTAGTCCTCTCCAGTAAGACCACTAAAGGGGTCATCGAGAAGGCGGTAGAGTTCAGTTATACTGACAGCTGTTTCCCCCTCAAGCTTCTTCACGGGCATGTAGCCGCACTTGACAATGTTGATTACACCCTATATCCCTGTGCTATCCGCATGGGCAAGAAAGATGGGAATGAAAATCAGAAATACGCTTGTCCTTTGGTCCAGGCGTCGCCATTCATAATACGCCAGGTGTTCAACCTCGGGAAGCGGCTTCTGATACCTGTGATTGACTTCAGTCGGGGTGATGGCGATGTTATTGACAGCCTGGGCGATGTTGCGGTACAGATGGGCTTTAACCGAAGTCAAGGCCGGAAGGCGGCGCTGGCTGGTATTGAATCTCAAAAAAGGTTCGAGGCGGCTCGGACGGCACTGGGTAATAAACTCCTGAGGCAGCTTCGCGAGAGTGACCGTTTGGGTGTGGTCCTTTTCTCAAGGTCATACATGTCACAGGACGCTGGAGCCAATCTGGGCATCGCGGAGAAATTGGCCCAGCTTGGCGTCGTGCCGATACCAATTGATTTCCTGCCCCTTGATTCAATAGACCCCAAACATTATTCGGACCGTCCCTACTGGCTATATGAAAGTAAATTCATAGCCGGCGCTGCCATCACCGCCGCCGATAAGCAGTTGTATGGTCTGGCCCTGACCAATTTCGGGTGTGGCCCAAATTCGTTTATCCTGAAAATTGTGGAAGACATCATGGGAGCCAAGCCGCTGGCCGAGTTGGAAATTGATGAGCATGCCGCTGAAGCCGGCCTTGTTACTCGTCTGGAAGCGTTTGTTGATACTATCCAGAGTTACGCCCACTCGTTCCAGCGTGGCAGCGCCCCGCGAAGAGCTGTTTACCGGGGAGCCTCAGCACTCATCGATGCAAAGAGAACCATCCTGATACCGAGGATGGCACCACATGCCGAGGTGGTGGGAGCGGCTATGGAGGGCTGCGGCGCTCGGAGCATTGTACTCCCTGAGCCAGACGGCCGTAATCTCCTCTACAGTAACCAGGCAACATCGGGAACGGAATGCCTGCCGTTTCGGGTAACCCTGGGCGACTTCATGAGGTATTACTATGAGAATGGTACTGGCTCGAAGAACGTTGAGGGTTTTATGAGCGGGTCATACGGCCCATGCCGTTTGGGTAAGTATGCTTTAGAGCAAAGCAGAGCACTGAAAGATATCGGTTTTGACATCCCGATACGCACTACTGTTTCCAATAATGCCTATCGTGATTTAAACCTTGGTCCTGAGTTTGAGCGCCTGGCTTGGAATGGCATTGTCGCCATAGATGGACTGCAAAGGCTTCTCTGGCGTACCCGTCCGTATGAGAAGCAAATAGGTGCCGCAGAAAATCTATTTGATGAGTTCTTGAGCCGTATTGCTAACCGCATTCGCCGGAAGGAGAACTTTGATGATTTACTGCGGCAGGCCACTCTTCAATTCAAGTCCCTCATCGACCCGGCTCTCCCCAGCCGGCCCCTGATAGGGATTAATGGCGAGGTCTTCTTACGCTCCAATAGATTCAGCAATAATGACCTAGTAAAGGCCTGTGAAGACGCTGGTCTCGAAGTCATCGTTTCTCCGATAGGCGAGTGGATCAAATATACTTCATACCGAAATGTCGAGGATGCTATCCGGGATAGAAAACTGAGAAAATTGGTAACCGGTTACATCAAAAAGCGCATCCAGGAGCGCGATGAAGGCCGCATCGCCGAGCTCTATCGGCCTTTATGTGATGGCCGGGAGCCTTCGACGGCGGCCATACTGGCGAGGTCGAGTCTCTATCTTTCTCCCCGCTGCGGCAGCGAGGCGGTACTCAGCCTCGGTAGTGGTGTTGAGTGGATGGAATCACCACATTTTGCCGGTGTCATTTCAGTCATGCCCCATGGCTGTATGCCCGGCGGCATCGTAGCGGCGATGGCTGAGAAATTAAGTTTTATTTATGAAAAACCTTGGGTCAGCCTTACTTACGATGGTTTCCCGGAGACAAATAATTGGGCGCGAATCAATGAGTTTGCCGAACTTGTCAAGTTTTGTCGCCAAGAAGTGGGGTAAAGGCTTCCAATTCAGCTCTATCGTTGGCCGCATTTATTGGCTCAGATTTGAAGAGCTACAGCTTTCTCAGTTTACAGTCGGTTGGCACTGAGCCGGCGATACGCTTTTTCGACTTCCTCTTGAGTAGCCGTTTTGATTCGGCGGTGGCATTGACAGACGGTCGCTACGGTTCTAATATAGCTACAGTTGAAGCTGGGCTTATCAGAATTGTCCAGCCATAGCTCTTTAAGGAGGTGACAAAAAATGAGGTTAAAGGATAAGGTGGCAATAGTAGTTGGGGCTGGTTCGATAAGACCCGGGATGGGAAACGGAAAAGCTACCGCCATCCTGTTTGCCAGGGAAGGCGCTAAACTAGTTGCGGCTGACCGGAATCTTGATGCGGCTCAGGAAACAGTGGGAATCATCAGGAATGAAGGCGGTGAGGCGATAGCGGTAAAGGCAGATGTCACCAAGGAGTCAAATGCACAAAGCCTGATAGAGACGACGATGGCCAAATATGGCAGGTTGGATATACTCTTCAATAATGTTGGCATTGCCGAGGGTGGTATTGGTCTCAGCGTTACCGAGGAAGACTGGGACGCTGTTATGGGCACCAACCTTAAGAGTATACTGTTCGTCTGCAAATATGCTGTCCCTGAGATGATAAAGGGTGGTGGAGGAGCGATAGTAAACAATGCGTCTATGGCGGCGTATTACTCATACCCGATATATGCTTATGCCGTCTCCAAAGCCGGAGTCATTGCGTTAACCAGATGTCTGGCTGGTGGATTGGCCAGATACAACATTAGGGTGAACTGCGTATCCCCGGGTCTAATGGACACGCCGATGGCGGCAAACATACAGAACGAAAGACGCCGGCGAACTGCCGAGGAGCAGGTGCCCCTAAGGCGACAGGGCAGGGCAGAAGAAACAGCTCAGACCGTGCTGTTTCTGGCTTCATCGGAATCATCATACATAACGGGGCAGACTATTCCGGTTGATGGTGGGCAAATATTGACCTAGATGCTCTGCCAAGCGGCCGGGTGGAAGACATGATTGCGACAGCGTCAAAGGCCTATACGCAGGGTCCGCGAGCTCGCTTGAAGAAGCTAGCTTGACCAGGCCAAGGCTTTCTTGAGACCCTTCATAATTCGTAGGAAGAATACAGGTCAATAAGCAACACATCACCAGGGCAACCCTGTCCAGGGTTGCTGGGACTAATCGTTATACGCTACTTTACACGAGGACCAACAACAGGCTATTTCATGCGGCTTTGATGAAGTGGCCCCGGTCACGATTCCTCGCTCGGTAATCTTGACAAAGACGTCAGACATAACTAGACTGAAATTCAACCGAACAAACCGCCTGAAATGAAATAATTGCTACATGGCAGTCTTTACCTAACCCGGGCTTCTCACTACTTGGGGGAGCCGAGCACCAAAGTTCAAAGGAAAGGAGGGCTTTGACAATGAGTCTAAGGGACAAATATGCCATCGTGGGGGCGGCGACCACAAGATTTGGCCGGCTCCCTGGGTTGACGCCTATTGGACTCACCACGGAAGCTGCCAAGCTTGCCATTGAGGACTCGGGTATTAAGAAGGAGGAGATTGATTGCGTTCTCACCAAATTCCCCCGCACCGGGTTCGTTGACCTCTATGCCCACCAAATAGCACAGCACCTGGGTATCGTGCCGACCGTTGCTGCTGAAATAGACAATGCCGGAGCAACGAACGCCACCCTGGTTCAGTACGCAATAATGGCGATAGATGCCGGTATGATCAAGGCGGCTGTCTGCTGCTACGGTGATAACCCGGTCACCGGCGCCCCCGGCACCTACGGGCGGCCTAGAGGAAGCGACGCCGCTTACGGTTTCTTTGGTGCTGCGGCCGGGTATGCCATGATCACCCTCCGTCACATGCACGAGTTTGGGACAACGAGCCGCCAGCTCGGAGCGGTGGCCGTTTCCACCCGAAAATGGGCATCGATGAATCCCAATGCCCAGATGCGAACGCCCATAACCATTGAAGACCACCAGAACTCGCGGTGGGTGGCTTGGCCATTGCATCTATTAGATTGCTGCCTCGTCTCTGACGGTGGTGCCGCCGTAGTGGTCACCTCAGCCGACAGGGCAAGGAGCCTGAAGAAGCCCCCTGTCTATGTTATGGGTATGGGCCAGATGCACATCGCCTGGGAGCTAAATCACCGGCCCATCCTCACCGAAGCGGGTGGAAAACAATCGGGCGAGATAGCTTTCCGAATGGCCGAAGTTACCCCCAAGGATATAGATGTCGCCGAAATCTATGATTGCTTCACCATCACCCCGATTATGACCCTGGAGGACTATGGCTTCTGCGGCAAGGGGGAAGGAGGAGCATTCGTAGAAGGAGGGAGGCTCGAGCCCGGAGGAGACCTGCCCATGAACACCTCAGGGGGACTACTCTCTGAAAGCGGTATGGCGGGGATGCAGCTCATCGTGGAAGCAGTGAGGCAGCTCCGGGGTGAGTGCGGCCAGCGCCAAGTCAAGAATGCCGAGATAGCCTGTGTCAGTTTGCAGGGTGGTATCATGCACACTCACGCCACCCTCATCTTAAGGAGGTAGTCATGGTCGAATACAGTAAGCCGCTGCCCGAGATAACGCCGGATAACAAGCCGTTCTGGATTGCCTGCAAACGACACGAACTGTCGCTGCAGCGGTGCCAGGATTGTGGGCACCTCCGCCTGCCTAGCCCTATCTGCCAGAAGTGCCTATCCATGAATTCGGAGTGGGTCAGAGTAAGCGGTCGGGGAAGAGTCTATACCTGGGTAGTAATACACCAGCGCTACCACCCTGGGTTTGCCGGAGAACTCCCCTACAACGTTGCCATAGTGGAACTGGAAGAAGGGCCTAGGCTTATTACTAATATCGTTGGCTGCAAGAACGAGGATTTGCGGATTGGCATGGAGGTTGAGGTGATTTTCGACGACGCTACTGACGAAATAACCTTGCCCAAGTTCAAACCAGTCTCATAGGTGAAAGGAGGACAGGTTATGGACATCGGTTATCAGTTACCAGAAGACTTAAAGATGCTTCAGACCTGGATGAGGAATTTTATCAGGCGAGAGATCGTTCCTTTGGAAAGGCAGCTTGACCCCGAGGCTTTCCAGCTTCCCGAGGAAGACTACGCTAGACTTTCCAAGAAGGTAAAAGACGCCGGGATGTGGTGCTTGGGAGTCCCCAAGGAATATGGGGGAGCGGGGCTGGGCTGTTTTGAAATGACCGTGGTCCACGAGGAGATGTCCCAGCATCGCAACGGTCTTTACGGCCCCGCTTACGATGTCTTTGGACGCCCGCCACCTGGCATTATCTTTGAAGGAACCAGGGAGCAGATTGAGAGGTACGCAATACCCACCATTCAGAACGGGGGAACAACCTTCTACGCTATAACTGAGCCTAGCGGCGGGTCTGACCCGGCCCGTTCTATTCAAACAACCGCGGTGAGAGACGGCGATGACTGGATTATCAATGGCACCAAGGTCTTTATCTCCGGGGCAACTGCGGCCGACTGGGGGGTAGTCTTTGCGCGTACCGACCGGGAAAAAGGGCGCGCCGGCATAACCTGCTTTATTCTGGAGAAAGGAACGCCCGGTTTCAAAACTAGGCTCATCCCGGTAATCAGGCCCTGGTATCCCTCTGAGATAAGCTTTGAGGATTGCCGGGTGCCCGATGCGAATCGGCTGGGCGAGGTGGGAGAGGGGTTCATATTGGTCAACAATCTGCTGGGAAGAAACAGGTTCCCCTATTCAGCGGCGAATTTGGGGGTGGCGGTGGCTGCTCAGCGTATGGCTATTGAGTACGCTAAGCAGAGGGTGGTCTTTGGCGAGCTGCTTGGTCGAAAGGAGGCCGTACAGTGGATGTTGGCTGATTCCGATGTCGAGATTCGGGCGGCTCGGTGGCTTATCTGGGAGGGGGCCTGGAAGGTAGACCGGGGTGAGGATTACCGCCACGAGGCCTCAATAGCCAAGCTGTATTCTAGCGAAGTACTGGCCCGGGTGGTGGACCGCGCCGTGCAAATTCACGGCGCCTACGGTGTTTCCAAAGACCTCCCACTGGAGCGCTGGTACCGGGAAGCGAGAGTGAGAAGGATCGGGGAAGGTCCCTCAGAGGTGCATAGATTCGTTATTGCCCGAAACCTGCTAAGAGACTAGATTAAGGGGGTTTGCAATGGCTCTTATATATCAGAAGAAAGACAAAATCGCTTATATTACCATCAACCGCCCTGAGGCGATGAATGCCATGGACCCAGAGACTTACCGGGAGCTCTCTGAAGCCTGGGTCAACGTCCGTGATGACTCTGATGTCTGGGTGGCCATTATCACCGGAGCAGGCGATAAGGCATTTTCGGCGGGAGCTGACCTGAAGAAGACGATTGGCCGTCCCATTGAGAAATGGCACTTCTGGCAGACTCAGGAGGAACAGATCCTAAATCGCGGGTTAGAGGTATGGAAGCCGGTTATTGCCGCTGTCAACGGTTATTGCCTGGCGGGGGGAATGACCCTTTTGCTGGCTACTGATATAAGGATCGCTGCTGAGCATGCTACCTTCGGTCTCTCTGAGGTGAGCCGGGGCATTCTTCCCGGCAACGGGGGGACCCAACGCACCATTCAGCAGCTACCCTATCCTGTCGCCATGTACTTCCTTCTTACCGGTGAGCGAATGACTGCCCAGGAAGCCCTGAGGGCAGGGCTCATCAACAAGGTGGTTCCTCTCCCTGAGCTCATGCCCGAAGCAGACAGAATTGCCAGAAAAATATGCGAGAATGCTCCTCTGGCGGTAAGAGCTATCAAGGAACTGGCAGTGAGGGGGCAGTACCTGCCAATCGAATACGGACTTCGCCTGGAACAGGCAATCCAGCAGATTTTGAATGCCACCGAGGATGCCAAGGAAGGGCCAAGGGCTTTCGCCGAGAAGAGGCGGCCAAAATATACCGGCAAATAGGACGGACGGGAGGGTAGGTAGTGAATTCTCCCGGACATTTCTTGGCCGAGATGCCGAAGTGCTGGAGCCCCTTATCTGTGTAAAAGCGATGAATATATCCCATGCAACGCGACTAAAAGGAGCGTTAATTTCAGACTGCTTTCAACATCAAGTAGAAAACAAGGAAATAATTCTCATCGTCATTTAATCGTCTATTGATTTTCTTTTCATCAACTTATCATCTTCTGGGTCTTACGAGCTTAGGGGATTTCTTCTAATCCCAGATGTCTTTGATGATATGCTCAAGCCCAAGTCTTCTCAACATATCTGGGAGGGGTTTCCCCATCTTCTTGTCCCATCCCATTCGCTCGTAGTATCTGTCAAGCATCTTGTCCAATACGGGGACGATGCTCTTTCCCTCAGCCGGTCCATCTACTGGCGCTGAGCCATATCTAGGTGAAGGGGCCTCTAGTTCTCTCGTGTGGCCATGCTTGAAGTTATATACCCTCATCAGATTGAGGATACGCAATCCTACTGTTTCTGCCTCTTCCTCATTAAAGTCCCACCCGGTGGCTGCCTTTACCGCCTCGGCAAGGACTTTTGTGTCAACCAGGGTGGCGAACCGGCACGTCCCCAGGGTGTCCTCAAATGACATTCTAGCCTTTCCTGAGGCAGTTATTGACACAACTTCCTCTGGCACGAATATGCCTAACGGGTTCACGGTCATAGGGCGCGACTCAAGGGTACCGGTATTTGACGTAAGCTTGTCAAACATCTCCGTCCAATAAGCGCGGTGGTCATAGCCGCGCGGCGTGTTCCCGCTCATGGTATGGATAGCAAAGTTCGTTGCCTCTCCCCCGATTTTTTGTGCCGCACGCATTGCACCCTCTGCCAGAACATCGCCAAATCCCTCGCGACGAGCAATCTTGTGAAGCAGTGCTCTTACTGCCTCAACATTACCCCAGGTCATCTCCAGACCGTCGGTGTCCTTTTTGGTGACGAGACCCTTTTCATAGCACTCCATGGCCAGACCTATTACCCAGCCAGTCTCATTCATCTCAAAGCCGAGGCGGTCTACCACGTTGGTGAGCATCATTGCTGAGGCCACCTCCATATTGCCAATCTGACTACCCATAGCTGACAGACACTCGAATTCGGGCTCTTCCACAACCAGCCCCTTGTAAAGTCCTTCGGTAATCGTCGATTGATGGCAATGATGCATCTGACAAGCCCAGCAGGGCTCCGGCTTTGGTTCAAAGCGACCCCGGATGTAATCAGGGGTGAACTGATGCAACTTGTCTTTATCGGGATAGATGTTGGTAGTATAGTTCTTGATTGGCAGGGCCCCCAGTCTCTCCACTATATTGTACGTACCCAGCGTCCCATATTCGTAAAGGCGTCGGCTTATATTACCATTCTTTATGCTTTCCAGAATCTCCTTAGCCAGGCTGGACATCCTTTCAGGGTCCTTAAGTGGAGGGTTAGCCTTCCCCCTTTTCACGGCAACCGCCTTCAGTCTCTTGGAGCCCATCACCGCTCCCATTCCGTTGTGTCCAGCAACATGACCTTTATCAGCAACAATGGCGGCAAATTTTACCAAGTTCTCACCAGCCGGACCTATCCCGGCCACGCTCATCTCTCTCTTTGCATATCCTAGCTCTTTCTTGATTAAATCATCGGTCTCCCAAGTGTCCTTCCCGGCCAGGTGACCGGCATCCCTGAACTCGGCAGTGCCATCGTGAATATAAAGATAGACTGGCTTGTTTGCCGCACCCTGGATAATAATACCGTCGAAGCCGGATAGCTTCAGATACGCCCCGAAGAACCCGTTAGCCTGACTAGCGCTAAATCTGCCAGTCAGGCAACCCTTAGTCACTACTGAGAATGTACCCCCACCCGGTATCCTGGTGGCACCCAGCGGTCCAGAAGCCCAAATGAGGCGGTTACGTGGGTCGAAGTAACCAATGCTAGTGGGGACCTCTTCGTAGAGAAATTTGGCACCGAGACCAGTTCCACCCACATACTTCCTGAGTACTGTCTCATCGAGACGCTCCTCGGCGATTCTCTCTCTGCTTAAGTCTACCCTGAGGAGCTTGCCCGCGTAGCCACACACCTGACGTAATGACATGTCAATACCTCCGTTGATGAGCTCTGTTCCACGTTGAACGTGATAATTAACTATCCTTCTTTGCTTGTCTATGCTAATGCTGGCATTTGACTTTGTTCTCTTTTATGGCAAATCGCTCAGGGACTATAGCGAACCCTGGGGTCAGTCAATCGCTCCTTTGGACTGATTATAGCACGTGCTTGGATGAGTGTCAGCTTCCGATTTTTGTTCCTGTCGTACAACAGCCTGTGCGGCAGGCACATTCCGCCAAAAGTTCAATTCGCAGTTACCTCATGTCGTAGAGAGAGCACAATACAGTAAAAGACTGAAGAGAATAAATGCTTGACAATAGCTATCAGTGGTTGTAAATTACTCGTACGCTGGCATGCTTGGTAACGGAAAGGCGCCGGCCTTTATGTTGCTTTTCCAATGTGTTTTTCTGATTCACACGCTAAGAAGGCCTTAAATATTTAATAGGTGGAATTTTTAGAGGAGGTATTCCTATGAAAACAATCATTGAACCACAAAAGGAGATTCCAGTATTTGCTGAGGCGGATGTGATAGTCGTCGGCGGCGGACCGGCCGGTATAGGCTCCGCTTTAGCGGCTGCCCGGAACGGAGCCAGAACCATCCTAATAGAACAAGCCAATTGCCTGGGTGGGTTGCAGACACAATGCCTTAATCCGAGATTTACGGAGGTTGACCCTGATATACACGGCGGAATTATTCAGGAAATCATTGACCAGGTTACAAGAGAAGGGCAGGTTCTACGTCCACGCGATACATCAAGACGGCATCGCTATGAGGCGGTTTCTTTTGACCCGGAGTACTATAAATATCTCCTTGACAATATGATGGCGGAAGCCGGAGTTAAACTGTTGTACCATGCTTTCGCAGTTGGCGCCGTTAAGGAAGGGAATACGCTCAAGGGTATCATCATTGAGAGTAAAGAAGGGAGACACGCAGTTCTGGGGAAAGTGGTAATCGATTCCACTGGGAGCGCCGACATAGCCTGGAAATCCGGAGCGTCATGCATGGCTGATGGATTCCCCAGCGGACCCAAGAAGGGACGACATCAGGGATTTGGATATGCCGTCACCTTCAGAGAAGTAGACATCAGCCGGTTCGAAGCCTTTAGAAAAGAACACCCTGGGGAATGGGGGTCGGTGATTGCGGGCAAGGACCTCATTAAGAAGGCGAAGGCGGAGGGAAAGCTTTATGGGAACCGCGGTGCTTTCTGGTTTACTCCACATTTCGGCACTGGAACCATATGGATATTAGGCCCGCATTACGGTTTGCTGCTGGGGCATCATGGCTGGATGCTTGAGGACTTCACTCACGGTGAGATAGACCTCAGGAAGCAGGCATGGTCTGCCTATAACTTGCTCAAGAATAATGTCCCGGGCTTTGAGAATTCGCACATAGACCAGTTGCCAACCCATCTGCTCCCGAGGGACACGCACAGAATCCTAGGGGAATATGTCCTGAAAGAGGAAGATATTCGTCAGGGTAGAGCTTTCGATGACTCTATTGCAATAAGCAACCACGCTCCGGACGTTTTTGGACCGGACGATGAACACGAATTTGTTGGCAATGTTCCACCCTATGACATTCCCTATCGCTGTTTGGTCTCTAAAGAGACGGATAACCTTCTCGCGGCTGGCTCGACAATTTCGGTAGACTTTATAACCTACGCGGCAACAAGGTACTGCACGCCCAGCATTTGTACCGGACAGGCAGCCGGTACGGCAGCCGCCCTGGCCGTCAAGAATAAGGTGACACCGAAGAAACTTGATGTGAAGCTCCTGCAGGAAGCTCTTCGTAAGCAGGGCGCTCGTACTAGCGTTAAATTCGTGGCAAAAGCGGTCCTTGACGACTATCAAGCAAGAATAAAGAGAGCTCAGCGTGCTTCCATGGGGCCAGATTAGAAGCACTGGGGAGAATGCTGGTTTGAAGATTACTATCCCGCCATTCATTTTCAATTTAACTCAGATAAAATCAATATAGGTTATGGTAGAGTCAACTTGAGAATGGAGAATTCACCAGGATACCATTGACTATCGGGAGACTCACTGGATTACTAGCTACGACTGTGGCTACTATTGTAGTAATCGAATGCATTTTTCAGGGCACGTGCGCCACGCGGTATTGAAGGGAACGCAGGAATACCACGCTCCTGCAGTTTAATAATGATGTCTTCCACTTCCCTCGGCGCATCAGGTGTGTTGAGAAATATCATGGTTATCAGCGGTTTTGATTGCTTCTTAATGTCGTCAAGTATAGCGAGGGTGCCTTGAAGCTGTTCTGGAGAGATATGACGGCCCGGCCGGGTAGAGACAATGTACGCGATGTTGTCTATGTTGGCGTCTCTTGAGACAATCCCCATAATACGTTTCATATCCCGGCGAACCGGCCCGGCGGTGTCTATCGGGTTGCGGTAGCTTCCACCCACCACCTCAAAGAATGTCTCCAACTCAGCATACGATTCCTTAGTGAGCCGGGGCACGTTTAGTCCGGCTTCGGCAAACACATCAGTGCCGGTCACCGATTGCCCTCCCGGTCCCCCGGCGATAGCTACCCGGTTACCCCGCACTGGTGGAAGAAAGAGCAGAGCCTTTATTGTGTCGATGAGTTCCTCCATGCTTGTCACCTGGATTGCCCCGCACTGCTTTATTGCGGCGTCCCACACGTTCCGTGACAGGGCAAGGGACCCGGTGTGTGAGGCAATGGCACGGCCACCTTCCTCTGTACGCCCACCTCTCCATATCACCACCGGCTTCTTCGAAGCTACCTCCTTCAATATGTCTACGAAGCGTCTCCCGTTCCTCACCCCTTCAATGTACATGCCGATGATTTTAATCTCCGGGTCGTGGCCGAAATACTCCAGAAAATCAGGGGAATCAACCACTATACCGTTGCCATAGCTTGCTGACTTGTTGATATATATCCCCTGTTGATAGGTGTCCAGACTAAAAGAGACCGCGATGCTCCCGCTCTGCGAAAGAAAGCCCACCGGCCCCGAAACATCGAGATACTGGTCTTCGTTCTGCCTTATTCCGACCCTGGGATTGAAAAGTCCCATGCAATTGGGCCCGATAAGGTGGAAATTGGCATTTTCCGCCTTGGCGATAAGCTGGCGCTCAAGTTCTCTCCCTTCCTCCGTGTGGGTCTCCGAAAAGCCGGCGCTGAAAAAATGAGCCGCCGCCACGTCCTTACGTATGCAGTCATCCAGTACGCTCAATGCCGCCTTTCGGGCAACGGCGACAATCACCAGGTCTACCGGCCCGGGAATATCCAGAAGGCTCGTGTAGTTTGTCACACCCAGCGCCTTAATACCTTCAAAGGTGTCGGGGTTAACATGGACGGAATAGAGTTTTCCCTTGAATTTAAGCTGGGCGTGGAGCCATTCGAAACCAGTTGCCTTGCTGTCCCCTACCACAGCCACTGTCTGCGGGTTAAAAGCCCTATCTAATTTGCTGAAATCTACTTTCACTACGATTCTCCCATATATCAGAAATGTCTTGTGTCACGGGCTGAAGACGGCGAAAGTGCTGGAACGCAGACTACTTCTGCTCCCACAACTGTCGCGTGAGTTGAATATGTCCCAGATGTAAGGCGCAGTGACTAATTTGGTGCAGGATGCACCACCGGATAGTGGCAGAACCAGGACCCGGTTGGATGTTAACGCTTCTGGTCTCTCCCAGTTGCGAGGTGTTCAATTTAGTGAGGACCTTCTGGCTTGCCCTGCCCACCTCCTCCCAGCGGTCTATGACCTCTGAAAGATGTCCCGAAGCGCGGAACTCGGCTTCCCGGTCCCGATTGACGGTCTTTCCCCCGATGACCTGCCTAACCCAGTAGTTTTCAGACCCCGCCAAATGGGATAGAATAGCGTATATGGAGTTGGCACCTTTCAAAAGGGGGTGCCAATTGGCAGCTTCATCATCTAGATTCTGGATAGCATCTCGTATCTGCTCTCTTAGTATACTAAACTCGGTGAGATAACTCTGCACTTCAGGTTCCATGGTTCACCTCCAACATTATTTATAATCATATGCATCAGGGAGGCCGCTGTCAAAGGACATTGGAAAGGTAGCGGTTCAGTAATACTGAGCGTATCCTGATATATGAAGTGAGAAGACTGCGCTAGGATTAATGTTTTAGCCAAGATGTTAGGATTGAGTGGCTCTTCCGAAACTAACTGGAATAGGTAACTATCCGTGAGGGATTGTTGAGGCTAACTAGAAGGTTCTCTCATAGCAATCCATGCAGAGAATCTCGCAATT
>CAYGYD010000015.1:0-22667 GCA_964354005.1 uncultured Dehalococcoidales bacterium
TTGAGCATCTTCTCAATGCGCCACTGCAGCGCCGCACCCTGAGGGACTTTGATTATAGGGTATGTGCACCAGACAGCGAATTCCCTCGCTCTCCGTGCGAAACACGGCGACGCACAGTATGAAATGAGCGAATAGGCAACAAATAGCCAGTTTGTGCAATCACCCGTTTGCGGTATCTTAAGAGGAAGCTGAAGCGTTGGCTTATAAGCTGGCACAAGCTAAGGTCAGTTCAAAGAAAGCCTCTATGTTTTGGTGTGGAAAAGTCCCCTCTGGTGGAGCTGGGGGGATTCAAACTCCGTAGGTGATGTTCCTACCACAAGCAACAGTGGAAAGGACAAAGCTGCTCTCACTAGAGACTGAAAAGAGAAGGTAATGTTGACAGGCACTCTCTTTAGTCTTATTCTACTTTATGTTCAAGTTAGCAGAGAACGGTACACCATTGCTCGGATTATCTATTCGGTAGGGGGACTAAGGGGGTGAGGTAAAAGAATCCTATGAACCCTCGCCGGATATCAAAACCGATAGAGATTGGGCGGGTAACCATCGGTGGTGGTGCCCCTATCGTTGTCCAGTCCATGACCAACACCGATACCCGCGATGTTATATCAACCATCCGCCAGATTAAAGAACTGGAAGAAGCCGGTTGCGAGGTGGTGCGGGTGGCCGTGCCCGACAACCAGGCCGCCGAAGCCGTATCCGCCATCAAAAAGGGCATCGCCATACCGCTCATCGCCGATATTCACTTTGACTACCGGCTGGCTTTAGCTTCTCTCAAGGCGGGAGCCGATGGACTCCGCCTGAACCCCGGCAACATCGGGGAGGCGGAGAAAGTCAAAGCCGTGGTTCTGGCGGCTAAAGAAAGGCAGGTTCCCATCCGCATCGGGGTGAATGCCGGCAGCCTGCCCAAAACTGCCAAACCCAAACTGTCCGTCGCCCGCCGCATGGTTGAAGCCGCCTTAGAACAAATCAAGCTGCTGGAGAGCCTGGACTTCGACCTGATTAAGGTCTCGCTCAAGGCCTTTGATGTCCCGACCACCGTTGCCGCCTATCAGGATATTGCCCCGAAGATTCCCTACCCCCTGCACATCGGCATTACCGAGGCCGGCCTGCCCCGCACCGGGGTTATCCGCAGTGCGGTGGGTATCGGCACCCTGCTCTATCTGGGCATTGGCGATACCATCCGCGTCTCGCTGACGGCCCACCCCCGGGAAGAGGTTTTCGCCGCCTATGAAATTCTTAAGAGCCTCAACCTCCGCCAGCACGGTCCGATACTGGTCAGTTGTCCCGCCTGTGGCCGGACGGAGGTGGATATTATCAAGCTGGCCGAGGCGGTGGAAAAGGAGCTAACGAAGATAACCAAGCCGATAAAGGTAGCCGTGATGGGCTGCGTCGTCAACGGCCCCGGCGAAGCCAAAGACGCCGATGTGGGTATCGCCTGCGGCAAAGGTCGCGGCGTCCTCTTCAAAAAGGGCGAGAAAATCGGGGTAGTGGCAGAGAAGGACTTCCTGACAGCGCTGATGAGGGAGGTGGAGGAGCTATGAAGACTAAGGGAGTAGTATTAGCAACAATAACGGCCTTTCTCACATTCCTTCTTGTAGGCTGCGGCATTTCCCAAGCGGAGTATGATAGAGTTAGTGCTCAACTCACTGTCTCGCAGTCACAGGTTGCTGAACTACAAGAGCAAATCAACGAATTAAAAGAGAAATATGAACTTGCTGGTGAGACACCCACTGAAACGGCACAAAACATTGTTAAACGCTACCACGAAACCCACGTATATAGCGAATACGATTTTTTTGTTTGCTCTGACATGGCTTTAGATGTTTGGGATATGCTTAAAGCACAAGGAATCAATGCAATAGTCAAGACTGGAAACGTGAAAACGGAGGCAAAGGATATAACCGATGCTGACCACGCATGGGTCTTGGCTGAGACGTCTCCAGGAAAGTATTTAGCACTAGAGACTACAGGCGGTTACGCTGTTTGGGGAGAGGATAATCTTTTGTATTATAGGGGTTGGTCATTTGATAATCCACGAGAGTACAAGAGATTTGTAGAACTGAAATATGAATATAACATTCGAGTCCGGCTAATTGAGCAAGCGGGAAGGGATTTGGAGTCTGCGAGGCAAAAGGGCCTGGACGCAGCTAATCAATTATCTTTGATAGCTAAGGAATTAGAGGCGTTATCAATTCTTGACCCTTTGTGGAGTTTTAAGCTGGGTGAAGCAATTCCCAAGATAGAAGAAATGGGTGAGTATATAGGGAGAATGAAGCAACTAAATGAATTGACAAGCCAACAGAAACAAGAATTAGAAAATATAGTTTCTGAGATGCGGGGACTAATCCAGTAGGTGAGTCTAAGAGGGGCGAAGCCCCTCTTTTTCTAAAACTCCCCCTTCCCGTAGGGAAGGGGGACACAGGGGGATGGGGTCAGATAAGCACGAAAAAGCAGGTCTATATTGAGCTTGAGCCGCAACTGGATGCCTGCGTGGAAACCCAGGCCAAGCGGCAGTATAATCAACTCCTGCGCCAGCTTCTGGAGAAGGACGCCGATTCCGAACTGATGGAAAAGGCAGAGATTTTGCGCCTCTTCCTGGAATCGGCGGACTTCAATAAACTGCGCGCTCAATCGGAAAAGCACCTCGTTGAAGGCAGAAAAGTCAGATTCATAGTGCATCTGGACAGAGGCCAGCCAAAATACGAAATGAAAATAATTTAAGTGGAGAGTCTAAGAGAGGCGGAGCCTCTCTCTTAATTCATTCCCCCTTCCCCTTGGGGAAGGGGGATAAAGGGAGATGGGGCTATCCCGCTACTGGCATTCGGCGCTCTAATATGATTAAATACACATATCTGACTTGACTTGGCTGAAAAAGGAGAAAAGAGAATGGCCACACCCACACCAGCCCCGCCACCAGCCGGTATCCCACAGCCAGCTGCCGAGACCTGGATGCCAGTTGTGGCCGGGATTTTGACCATTATTGCCGGTGTTGTCGACTTCCTGGTTGGTCTCATTGTCGGTGCTATCGGCCACGCTGTCAGCTTCATCACCGGCATCTGGGGACTCGGCGCTTTCGGTGTCCCACATATTGTCTTGGGGATAATCGCCGTCATTGGCGGCATCTTCGCCGTGCAGAGAAAAGCCTGGCTCATGGCCCTGGTTGGTGCCATCTGTGCCCTCATGTGGCCACTCACTCTGCTCGGTATCCTATCTATCATCTTCGTCTGCCTGTCCCGGAAAGAATTTAAGTAGAAAGCAACAACACATATGCGTATCACCAGACAATTCGGCAAGACCCAGCGCGAAATACCGGCTGAGGCGGACACCATCAGCCACCAGCTACTGCTCCGGGCCGGTATGATACACCAGGTCGCCGCCGGCGTTTATTCCTACCTGCCTTTGGCCTGGAGAGTCCTCAAGAAAATAGAGAATATCATCCGCGATGAGATGGACAAAGCCGGCGGGCAGGAAGTGCTGCTCCCGGCTCTCCAGCCCATTGAGTTGTGGCAGGAGACCGGTCGGCACGGAGCTTTCGGCCAGACCCTGTTTATCCTGACCGACCGCCGTGACCGCAAGCTCACCCTCGGGCCAACCCATGAGGAAGTTGTTACCGAACTAGTCACTCACCATGTGCGCAGTTACCGTGACCTGCCCCTTCTGCTCTATCAAATCCAGACCAAGTTCCGTGACGAGCCCCGCCCCCGCGGTGGTTTGATTCGAGTCCGTGAGTTCAGCATGAAAGACCTTTACAGCTTTGATGTTGACGAGGCTGGCTTAGACACAAGCTACAACAAAATGCTCCAGGCCTACCGCAATATCTATGCTCGCTGTGGTCTGCCCGCGCTCCTGATTGAAGCCGATAGTGGGGCCATCGGCGGCAAGGACTCCCACGAGTTTATGCTTATCGCTGAAGACGGCGAGGACGAAATTATCTCCTGCACGAGTTGCCAGTATGCCGCCAATGTGGACAAGGCACAGAGCGTGAAAAGCAAAGTGGACGGCGGCGCGCCGCGGCCACTGGAAGAGGTCAGCACGCCGGGCATGGGCACCATTGAACAGGTCTCCAATTTCCTGAAGCTGCCCCAGAACCGTACCTTGAAAGCCGTCTTTTATATCGCCGATGGCGAGATGGTCTTTGTCGTCATCCGGGGCGACCTTGAGGTGAACGAAATCAAGCTCAAGAATGCCCTGAACTGTCAGGAACTCCGCATGGCCACCGAAGCCGAGGTTATCCAGGCCGGTATCGTCGCCGGTGCCGCCTCACCCGTCGGTCTCAAGGGCTTCAAAGTGGTCGCCGACGATTCCATTACGCTGGCCACCAATCTGGTCGGTGGTGCCAATAAGCCGGATACCCACATCAAGAATGTCAACTACCCGCGGGATTTCAAGGTTAACCTGCTCACCGATATCGCCCGGGTCAAGGCCGGGGACATCTGTCCCAGGTGCGGTGGCCAGTTATCATCCACCCACGGCATTGAGGTCGGGCACACCTTCAAACTGGGCACTTTTATCAGCCAGAAACTCGGGGCCAATTTCGTTGACCCGAATGGTCTGACCCGCCCGATTGTCATGGGGTGTTACGGCATCGGGCTGGGTCGGTTGCTGGCGGCGGCCATTGAACAGAGCCACGATGACAAAGGCATTATCTGGCCCATGGCCATTGCCCCCTACCACATTTATCTCTGCTCCCTGTATCCAGAAAACGCTCAGGTAACCGAGACGGCGGAAAAGCTGTACAGCGACCTCACCACCCGGGGTCTGGAAGTGCTCTACGATGACCGGAATGAGTCGCCCGGCGTCAAGTTTAATGATGCCGACCTGCTGGGCATACCTCTGCGCGTTACCATCAGCCCCCGCACCCTGGAGAAAGACAGCGCGGAGGTAAAGTGGCGCACCGAGAAGAAGGCACAACTGGTGCCGCTGGCCAGTCTGGCCGCCACCCTGAAAGAGCTTGTTGAGCGAGGAGCCAAAACCAGTTGATTATCGACCTGCATGCCCACACCAAGCCCTGGTCGGACGATAGCAACCTTGACGCCACCGAACTCATCCGCCGTGCCAAGCAAGCCGGACTTGACGGCATCTGCCTGACTGAGCACGACTGGTTCTGGGATAGGAAAGCCGTCGCCCGATTGAGTGAGGAAAACGACTTTCTGGTCTTGCCCGGTGTGGAAATCAACACGGAGGAAGCTCATTTTCTGGTCTTTGGGCTGGAACAATACAATTTCGGCATGTGGCGTGTTGAGACTCTACGGAGTTTTGTGGATGATGTGGGTGGCGTGATGATTATGTCCCATCCCTACCGCCGCCGACTTTACATGGATGATACTGTCCCGGCGGCGGTGGAGCGTTACTACCAGAGGCCAGTTTTCAAGCTGGTTGATGCTATTGAGGTGCTTAATGGCAAAGCCACCGTTCGGCAGAACGAGTTCTCTCAGGAGCTATGCCGCCGGCTGAATTTGAAGGGTCTCGGGGGCAGTGACGCCCATGTGGCTGCGGACATTCCTTCCTCGGCCACGCTCTTTGAAAGAAAGATTGGTAATGTGACGGAGCTAATCACGGAAATCAAGGCTGGCCGGTTCCGGCCCATTGACCTGCGCCAGCCAACCTCACCCCCTGCCCTCTTTTCTTGAGAAGGAGAGGGAAAAATAAAAAAAGAGGGGCAAGCCCCTCTTGGACTGCCTTCATATTAGCCAACGGCGCTGATATGGCTGCTACCGGCCCGGCCAGCGGCGTTCTCTCTTCTCCAGGAAAGACTTGATGCCCTCCATGCCCTTGTCAAGTATCTTGATAGCAGGTTGACAAAACACAACAGATGGTTTATAAAAATGTCGGCTACAAAAATATTGCTGATTAGATTGAAAGGAGGGATGCCGAGCCGAACTGGAGTATTTAACCACTGGTATTGCCAAAACAAATTGGGAAGGAGGGATGGTCATGAAAAGGAAAGTTGTGTGGCTATTGGTAATCTGTCTCATGGTGACCGCACTGGTTGTGATTTCTTGCGGTCCGGCAGCTACGACAACACCACCCACCACAGCACCACCGACAACGGCGCCACCGACAACGGCACCACCCACAACATCACCTAAGCCCGCTGGTGAGCCGCAGTACGGCGGCACTCTTACCGTTCTCCACGTTCATTCGGGTACCGAACCCCAAACTTGGGAAGCTTACGACCATATCTGGAGCTTAGAAGTTTTTACCAGCCCCTATCTCGAAAACCTTCTGAGCGGCGACTTTGAGAAGTATGGGCCCAGGGGTGCCAACAAGTATTCGTTTACTGACCTCGAGTACATCCCCCCCGAATACCTGAAAGGGCAACTGGCCGAAAGCTGGGAAATGCCCAACCCGAAGACCACTGTTTACCATCTGCGCAAGGGAGTCATGTGGCCGAACAAACCGGGCGTAATGTCTGCCCGGGAATTCACTGCCGATGATGTCGTCTTTTGTCTTAATCGCCAGTTGCAGAAGAAGTTTGGATTCTATTTCTTCGCCGAACCAATAACAGTAACGGCCCGGGATAAGTATACCGTGGTTATGGAGATGAAGGACCAAACCACTGGTTGGATATTACCTATGGGCTGGTGCTATTATGCGCGCATCTATCCCCCGGAGGTGGTCAACGCGGGTATGGCTAAATGGCAGAATGCGGTCGGCACTGGACCATTCATGTTGACCAACTATGTCAGCGGCGCTTCCCTGACCTATGTAAAGAACCCCAACTACTACGGCACGACGACCATCGGTGGCAAGGAATACAAGTTACCCTTTGTTGACCGGATGGAATGGCTCATAATTGTCGATGAGTCCACCCGACTTGCTGCTATACGGACGGGTAAGGTTGATATGAATGAGCTAGTTAGCTGGAAATACAGGGAAACCCTGGCTGAGAGCAACCCAGACCTGGCTCGCTACCGATTCATATCTACCACCGGCTACAGCGTAGCTTTGAGAGTTGATAAACCGGACCTGCCTTTCAAG
Source organism: uncultured Dehalococcoidales bacterium (assembly GCA_964354005.1). Lineage (GTDB taxonomy): Bacteria > Chloroflexota > Dehalococcoidia > Dehalococcoidales > UBA2162 > CAVSBN01. The sequence goes on from CAYGYD010000015.1 coordinate 6,982, forward strand.
GACATCAGGGTACGCCGGGCGTTATCCATGGCCATAGACCGGCAAGACATCATGAAATCGCTAATGGGTGGTAACGCAGTGGTGCTAAGCTACCCCTTCTCCATGACATGGGGAGAAGACTTCTATACCCCGGTAGAGAAACTGCCCGAGTCAACCCGGGAACTTTTTGAGTATAACCCACAGAAGGCGAAACAGCTTCTAACCGAGGCGGGCTACCCCACTGGCTTCAAGTCGGAAATGGTGATTTCCAGCACGGGTACCTACCAGACTGACCTTGCTTCGATGGTCATCGCTTACTGGGAGAAGAATCTCAATGTCAAGGTTGACCTTAAGCCGAACATTTATGCCACCTACTACTCAATAATGGTTGGCCGGAGCCACAAAGAAATGTACATGATGTCCAAGGGGTGCGGCGACCCCATCGTCATCCTGTACCGGATAGGTGGGGGTGGAACACCAATCCAGATATGGAACAGCGCGGCCTGGGACGACCCCTACTTCAATGCACAGTATCAAAAGGCAACTGTGGCACCCACTTCGGCTGAAGCCAGGAAGATGCTCAAGGACCTTCAGGTATACTACATTGACCAGGCGGCCTATATAATCTTACCCGTGGAGTACTGGTATTCCTACGCCTGGCCGTGGGTGAAGAACTGGTATGGCGAACTCAATGCCAACACCCGGTCCCCTGGTCTCATACATGCCCAAATCTGGCTCGACCGCGACCTGAGAGAGAAGATGACTGGCAAGAGGTAGGGTAAGGGGTAAGAATGTTAAGGGGGCAGTGCCACATGTGGCACTGCCCCCCTTCTTTATCTGATGTTTCTACTAGAGTTCCCAGAAGCTCTCTAACTGGCTGAAATCAATCAGCCCGCTTTCCGCCATATTGTCAATTTCTATCCCGGCTTCAACTGCGGCGGCTACCGGGTTTAACCCGCCGAGTAACACCATGCCTACGCGGTTGAGGCCCACTGTAATCTGACAGACCGGCTCACTGGTATTGCCCAGAGCATAAACGCCGCCGATGCCAGCTTCCTTAAGCTGGGCTAATTTTTCATCGACGGTTGCCCGCGCTGGTGCCGGAATTTCGCGGAAGTTAGCCAGGACCTCACCATTACCGGTTCTGGCGGCTTCACTAACACGGGTCATCCGGGCACGAATGTACTGCTCGGACGGGTCGAGCGAGGTTCCGGAGTAATTGATAATGGCCGTGAAACGCCTTGGCTTGGAATCCCGGACTTCAAGCACACCCCCGAACCTGGAATCGATGGGTACGCCCGCCTTCAGCAGCACTCCATTGACCACGGCACTGCAAACCGTAGCCAGGCCGGTCTTGCCGCGGGGTACCATCACTGACCCCAGTTTCTCCCCTTCTGAAGCGGTGGCTACCAGGTCGCTGACGCACAGTCCAGCCTTGAAGACGTCCCGCATCTCGGCCAGCGCCTTCGCAAACTTGAACTTATCAATAAGTGAGGTATTTATTGGTACTTGCCCGGCCTTTTTCTGTGGGTCAAGAGTGGTATGGAAGGCCAGGAGTTCCAGCTTCTCATGGATGAAGCCGACCTGCTCCGGGGCCAGGGCCATCTTGAGCTCGGCCAGCCCCTTGGGCGTCAACATACGGCCGTCCCGGCCGAGCGGCTGAGTATAGCCGCGCTCATCGGCTAGCCGCAGATGATACCTGACGGCTCTCTCACTCAGGAAAATACCGTGCCGCTCAAGTTCTCGGGCGATGGTGATTGACCCCACTGGCTCTGAGGACTCGCTCAGGACTTTGAGGATGGCGATTACCTTTCTTTCCGTGTCTGAGCCGGCGTTCTGTATCACGAAGGCCCCCCTCTCACTTATAGTCTAGACTATTATAACATCTCAGCTATAAAAGCTGAAAGCAGGAATGAATATGTCGCCCCAAAATTGATGTTGCCAGGTCAACCCCAACGGTGATAGGATAATTCAGGTCTGACTGTTCTACTCAGGTCTTGGGAGGTGCCAATGGGGAAAGTTAAGCTTATCGACCTTAGTGTGCCCACGGAGCCGGATATGAGCGGGGCCCTCTCGCCGGAGGTACAGCATCTGAAGCACGAAGAAGGCGTACCTGGCATGATGGCTGCCTTCGGCTGTGCTAAAGAAGACCTCCCCGAAGGGTTGGGTTGGGCCACTGATATTGTCCGACTCAATACCCACTCCGGTACACATGTTGATGCGCCGTGGCATTTCCATCCGACTTCGGGTGGAAAGCGTGCCCGGACCATTGAGGAGATGCCGCTGGAATGGTTCTACGGCGACGGCGTTGTCCTGGATATGCGTCAGAAGCCGCCGGGCAGTGCCATTTCTATTGATGACCTCAAGCAAGCCTTGAAAAGGATTGACTACAAGTTGAAGCCGGGCGATATCCTTCTTATCCAGACCGGGGCTGACAGGTACTGGGGGAAGCCAGAATACGGCACGAATTGCAGCGGCATGACTAAAGAGTCGACCCTGTGGCTCATCGACCAGGGTGTCAAGGTAATGGGAACCGATGCCTGGGGCTGGGATAGACCCTTTGGTGCGATAAAAGAGGAGTTCCAGAAGACCAGGGACAAAGGTATCCTCTGGGGGGCCCATTTCGCCGGCATTGAGAAGGAATATTGCCATATTGAGAAGCTGGCTAACCTGGACAAACTGCCCAGGCCCTATGGTTTCAAGGTGGCCTGCTTCCCCATCAAACTGACCGGGTGTAGCGCTGGATGGAGTCGGGTGGTAGCGATTTTTGAGGAATGACAGCAATTGAGGTCTAGAGACTAAGCCTGCTTAAAGGAGGTGAAGTTATGGGCGAAAAGTCACTTTTTGAGTCGATACCTATCGGGCTGGACCTGGGGACGGTGGAAGTCAAGCTGGATGAGAAGGCGGTCAAAGACCGGGTCGACCTTGTCCAGTGGCAGGCGAGGGAGGCGGTGGATAAGTTTGGTTTTGCGCCACCGAGCGCAACCATTGAAATACACGCGATGATGAAATTTAACAAGTTCCCCACTCTAAAGGCGGGCATCTGGGCTAAAAGTGAGCACGAATTTATCCGGCCGATGAAGGTGGGCAGTAAGGTATTCATCCGGGGCAAGGTGGCCGACAAGTACATCAAGCGGGGCCGGGAGTATGTCATTACCGAGTTTGAAACGGTGGATGAGAACGGCGAGGTCTTGCTGATAAGTCGTGAGACCGGCATCAATGTAGAATAGGAGGGCGGCAATGGCTAAAGTGAAAACGGTAAAAGTTGGCGAAGAAATCCCGAGCTTGACCAAGACCGCTTATATGCCCATCGACCCTCAGGGACGCAATCCTATCCACACCGATGACTTTGCCCGGGAACACGGTATGCGCGGGGCGTTAATCGGGGGCTCGACCTTACTCAGCTATGTGCTGGAGATGCTGTATAACCATTTCGGGCAGAATTGGCTGTATCACGGGAAGATAAAGGTCTCCTTTATTGGTGGTGGTGCCGTCAACGGCGATGTGGTCACGGCTCACGGTCGGGTCACCGGAGTTGAACCCGAGGCAGGCGGCAGCAGAGTCAAGCTTGATGTCTGGCTAGAAAATCAGATGGGCAACAAGATTGTGGTCGGCGAGGCTAGCTGTATTCAGTAACGCCCGTCTAATCTATTAAGGAATCTGCGGAAGGAGAAAAGGATGGAATGGAAAACCCGGGTTACCGGCCTTCTGGGTTGTCAGTACCCTATTTTGCAGGGGGCCATGTCCCGGCTCGGCGACTGGAAGTTGGCGGCGGCCGTGGCCCGGGCGGGGGCTCACGGTACCATCACCGGCTCTATTTGTCGTACCCCGGAGAAGCTCCGCGATGATATCAAGCAGTGTAAGGAAGCTACGGCCGGTTCCTGCGGCAGCTTTGGGGTCAACCTGAGCATCGGCCTCTGCCCCAATATTGAGCAGATGCTGGAGGTCTGCATTGAAGAGAGGATACCGGTGGAGACCTCGGTTTACAAGCCGGATGCCCTGGCACCTCGCATCAAGCAGGGGGGCATCAGGTGGATACATAAAGCGGCCCGGGTAAAGGACGCCGTGCACGCCCAGGAGGTAGGGGCTGATGCCATTATTCTGGTGGGGCTGGAGGGAGCCGGCATTAAGAACCCGGAGCAGTTGCCCACCATGACCACGATTATCTGGGGCCGAAAGCACATCAAAGTCCCCCTGATTGCGGCGGGTGGCATTGGTGATGCTCATGGCTTGATGGCCGCCCTGGGTATGGGCGCCGAGGGTATAATGATGGGTAGCGCCTTCATGGTGACCAGAGAGTGCCCGGCGAATGAGGCAGCCAAGGAGGCCATTGTTCGGCTTAACCCGGATAACCCTGAACTGCGACAGCGAGTGATGATACCGGCCGACCCGAGACGGGCCACTGCGGAATCCAGTGCGAGTACCGGCGAACCGGATTTGAGCCGGAGCGTGTCTTTTGCAGCGGGTGTAATCAACCGTGTGTCCACGGTAAAGGAGTTGATTGATGGTATTATCCATGGGGCGGAGGCGATTCTGGATAGCTGGGAATTTCTTAAGACGAGGTAATTACGTATTGAAGAAGGAGGAATCCTAATGCCTAAGGTTAAAGTCAACGGTATCAATCTCTACTACGAAGTTCACGGGCGGGGTTTCCCGGTGTTCTTTCTCCACGGCTTCGCCGGCACAACTAACTCGTGGCGACCGCAAATACTGGTGCTCTCCGAGAAATATCGCTTCATTATCTATGATGCCCGTGGCCACGGTCAGTCGGACAGCCCACCCTCAGTAGACCAGTATTCAGCTGATATTGTCGTGGAAGACCTGCGGCAGCTTCTCAAGAGCCTCAAGATAGACAAGGCGGTCGTGGGTGGGCTATCAATGGGTGGCTACCAGTCGCTCCGCTTCTACTTGTACCATCCGGAGATGGTGGCGGCTCTCATCCTGATGGACACCGGCCCTGGCTATCGCAGCCCGGCGCGGCGCGATGAGTGGAATCGCCAGCAGGCAGAGCGGGCCAAACTGCTGGAGACCCAGGGTATGGCCGCCTATGCGGCTATAGCTCCCAGCTATACTAGTAAGGAACTCCTGCTCAAGCAGAACCCGGTCGGCCTGGCGAATATGGCACGCAAAGTGGTGGCCCAGCACGACCCCTTGGTAATTGAGAGTCTGGCGAACATCAAAGTGCCCACGCTGGTGCTCGTTGGGGAAAAAGACACGCCTTTCCTTCAAGCGACCGAATACATGGCCAGTGCAATTCCAGGTGCGCAGCGTAAGGTCATTCCTAGCGCCGGTCATTCCGCCAACATTGATAATCCTGAGGAATTCAACAAGACGATTCTTGACTTCCTGGGCAAGTTAAATCTGCCCAAAGGTTAGCAGAAGTAGGAGGTTGTTTATTAACCTCACCCCCTTAATCCCCCTCTCCTTAACAAGGAGAGGGGGAGTGGTTTATATAAGAGGGGCAGAGTCCCTCTTGACGCCCTGTGGATAGAGAGGCTTCCTCTTCCCTTGCCTCTTGACTAGGGCTTTGTTTCTCCCGAATCCCGGTTCTGATGGCGCGGAGCTCCCTCAGATGCCCCGGCTCAGGGCGAAAATCTACAGAGAGCTAGAGAGGCGAAGCTTCTCTTCTATTTTCTCCCCCTTCCCTTATCAAGGGAAGGGGGTCAGGGGGATAGGTTGCTAAACAACCTCGAAGCAAACTATTTGATTCTGGCCGACCAGGGCAGGCGTGTCTTTCTAAGGTGGTTTATTCCCCGGTAGGCCTGCACGGCGATTATCGCCATAATCAGTCGCGGTATCCAGAGCCAGAGGATATTGATGCCCAGGACAGCGAAGAGCGCCGGGTCTTCAATCATGGCATGATTGATGCCGAGAGAGATATGCAGGTATTCCACTTCTTCCCGGGCCAGAGTACCTTTCTTGCCTTCCTCCACAATTATGGCTCCGCCGTAGAGCAAGCCAAAGACAATGCCGGCGACAAACATGATGGCTGTCCGGTCGGCCAGGCCGAGGACTCTCATTATCGGCTTGAAGACCTTGAGGACGCGGTCAATCCAGCCCAACGCCCTTGAAATCTCCAGCAGAATCATGATGAACATGATTATCCCGAAGACTTTCGAGAGTAGAATCGCTGTATCTATGGCCCAGGTCTTCAAAATTTCAAGCGGTGGAGTGTGAGTCAGGAGTGCACTTGACATAACAGTACTCTGGCTAGTATCACCGAAGAACTGAGAGACAACGAAGACCGTGAGAACAGCAGCCATGATACGGGTGAGGGTGGCTTTGACGATATTGATACCCGACCGGTACTGCACGATGCCTTCCATGATGAGGTTGTGGCAGATGAGTGTGAAAATAGCGATGAGGGTCATCTGCGCCACGGTGAAGGGGAGAACCGTGACCACGGCAATGACGGCGTAGATATTTATCAGTATGCCGGTGATGATGGGCAGGGCGGCTTCCGGGGGCAGATTGAGGAAGCTCATCAGCGGGTTCAGGGCGAAGTCAATCTTGTCCAGCCAGCCGCTCCATTGCAGGAGGGTAACCAGAAGAGAGACCGGGATGACGATTTCGCACATCCAGACAAAGCTGTGCCACCCAGTTTTCAGTCCGGCGATAAAGCCAGTTTTTAATTGAGCCTTGGGACTAGTCATTCCTCCTATATATTAGCAAAAACGGGCAGGCGTTGTGGCCATCGGGCGCAACGCCTGCTCGTCCTTACCAGGCAGAGACAGCTATTCAGGTGCGGGTACGATTTCCTGTATGGGGGCCCTATTTTATCTCGTTATAGAGTGTCACCTCAGGTCGGCCAGCGAGTAGAGTGGCTATGGCCCGGGAGAATTCCTGGAAGTGCGGCGTAGAACCGTGCAATTTCAGCGCGTCCCGACTCTCGTATTTTTCGTAGACGAGGAACTTATTCGGGTCATCAATGGCGCGATGAACGGCATAGCCAATCGTGCCTGGGTCTTTGAGAACCTTGGGTACCAACTTGCGGAGTTCCTGCTCCAGGACATCGCCTTTGCCCTCGGCGGCCTTAAGCACGGCGGCAACGACTATCATTTGAAACCTCCTTGACTTTATGCTGTTGCAGAGAGGGGCTGGATATCATTGTGAGATTACCCAGCCCCTCCAGCCGCGTGATACTGTAAAAGGTGCTCTAGCCTTTCCCGATGCGGAACATCTTGGTGCCGCAGACGGGGCAGACGCCCTGGGTCGCCGGCTTCTTGTTCTTCATGACGATTGCCTTTGGGTTCTTAATCTCCCTCTTGGCGCGGCACTTGACACAATACCCCTGCATGACTTAAACCTCCCTTTCTTAAATTTTTAGCAGGTGATTTGTTTACATGCTAAGCAGCTGGGCAATTCTCTCGCGATGATAATCGCCATCGCCCCAGGCGACTTCTGAAGACTTAGCTCTCTTGAAGTAGAGGTGCATATCGTGGTCCCAGGTGAAGCCGATGCCACCGTGAATCTGAACACCCTCAAAGGCAGCGTGTTTGTAGCCATCGCTGCACCAGGCTTTGGCCATGGAGGCGGCCAGCGCCAGTTCTGGACTATTTTCGGATGCGGCCCAGGCAGCGTAATAGGTAATTGAGGTTGACCCTTCAACCTCAATGGCCATGTTGGCCATCTTATGGTGGGTGGCCTGGAAGGCGCCGATAGGCACCCCGAACTGTATCCTTTCCTTGGCATACTGGGCCGTGGTTTCCAGAATCCATCTGATGCCGCCAGTCATCCAGGCACACTCAGCGATGGCGGCTTCATCAAAGATTCTCTGCATGATGGGCCAGCCTTGGTTTAGTTCGCCCAGGATATTCTCCTTGGGCACCCGCACGTTGCTGAAGAGCACCTCGCACAGCTTCTCGCCGGTCATCGTCTTCAGGGCTTCCGTCTTGATGCCGGCGGTCTTGGCCTCGACCAGGAAGAGAGTAACGCCATCTTCCGGGTTGGCGCTCTCCTTGGTTCGGGTCACGCACAGTAGATAGTCGGCCACATGGGCATCAGGGACAAAGAGTTTGGTACCTTCAATCACATATTCCTCTCCGTCCAGAGTGGCCTTAAGAGTGATGCCTGACGCTTCCAGACTACCGCTGGCCTCGGTGAAAGCTAGAGTCATAATCATATCGCCGCTGGTTATCTTGGGCAGAAACTGCTGCTTCTGGGCATCGGTCCCCGCCGCCAGAATGGCTCGGCCGGCATGTACTACGGTTGGCACAAAGGGGCCGGGCACCAGCGCTCGCCCCATCTCTTCCAGAAGCACGGCCAGGTCGAGAAAACTGCTATCGGCACCGCCGTATTTGCTGGGAAAGACCAGTCCCTGCCAGCCCAGGTCAGCCATCTTCTTCCAGAGCTCGGAGGAATAGCCTTTTTCATCATCCATCAGGGCCCGCACCAGTTTCTTGGGGCATTCCTTGTCCAGAAATTCGCGAGCTGATGTCCTCAGCATTACTTGTTCTTCACTCAGACCGAAATCCATAGCTCTTTCTCCTTTCTTCTCCTTACCGACCTGGCCTGGGCAGGCCGAGGCCCCTCTCGGCGATAAGGTTGCGCTTGATTTCTGAGGTACCGGTCTCAATGGTGTTGCCGCGCGACCTCAGAAAGCGGTATTGCCAGTCGCCGTGCTCAATGGCGCACTTGGAGCCTCGGACTAATCGGCTATAGGGGCCCTGGAGGTGCATAGCAAAGTCCTGTAGCCGCTGGTTGAGTTCTACACCGAAAAGGTTGCCGACCAGGGTTTCCGGGCCAGGACGCTCGCCGCGCAGTTGCCCGGTGAGGGCGCGGAAGCCGGTGTACTTCAGAACATTGACATCAATGTAGAACTGGGCTACCTTCTGACGAATTACCCGGTCTCTGCTCAGGGGCTCGCCGTTTGTCTTCATCTCTCGGGCCAGCTTGATGAGGTCTTTCACTGCGTTTTCACGCATGACGGTGGCACCAATCCCCGACCTCTCAAATTCGAGGGTGCTCATGGCGATATACCAGCCCCGGTTGGTTTCGCCCACCTGTAGCGTCTTGGGGATTTTGACATTGTCCATGAATACTTCATTGAACTCGGAGTGGCCAGTCATCTGGCGGAGGGGACGAACGGTTACACCCGGCGCATGCATATCCAGGAGCAGGTAGGTAATACCGCGATGCTTGGGGGCATTCGGGTCGGTCCTTACCATGAGGACGCCCCAGTCGGAATAGTGGCCACCACTGGTCCAGACTTTCTGTCCGTTAACAATGTAGTGGTCACCCTGGTCCACAGCCCTGGTCTGAACATTAGCCAGGTCAGAACCGGCCTCCGGCTCGGAGAAGCCCTGGCACCAGATTTCCTCAGCGGTAAGAATCTTGGGCAGGAAGCGCTTCTTTTGCTCTTCAGTACCGTAGGACATAATCGTTGGCCCGCACCAGCCAATGCCGAGCCCGTTGGTTGGGCCCGGGGCTCGGTGTTTGGCCAGTTCTTCGCTGAAGACAACCTGCTCCAGCAGGGTAGCACCACGGCCACCGTACTCCTTGGGCCAGTTGATGCCAACAAAGCCGGCATTATAAAGTTTTTTGTGCCACCAGAGGTTGAACTGGTGCATCTCCGGCGAGTCCTGGTCTGGGCCCAGAACATTGGGGTCGAACCACCACCGGGGCAGTTCCTTCATATTCGAAGCTAGCCAATCTTTAATCTCCTTGCGGAAGGCTTCTTCTTTGGGCGAATACGAAAAATCCATAACGACTTAACTCCTTACTCTTTTTCTTAATTCGTAACCATTGCTTGCCCTCAGTAGTACTCCTGAATTGCTTAACTTAACATTAGCCTAACGATTGAGCAATGAGCTCCCGATGATAATTACTATCCCCAAAAGCGGTGTCGGCTGACCGGGCTCGCTTGAAGTAGAGGTGCATATCATGGTCCCAGGTAAAACCGATACCGCCGTGTATCTGAACCCCTTCGTCACACACTTTCTTATAGGCGTCACCGCAGCAGGCTTTCGCCATAGACACAGCCATGCTGGCGTCTGGAGCCTCCTCGTCGACCGACAGGGCAGCCCATTCCATGAGAGAACGAGCATACTCCATGGCACTGAGCATGTCAGCGCACTTGTGCTTGATTACCTGGAAGCTGCCAATAGGCACACCAAAGGCTATTCTCTCTTTGGCGTAGTTGACTGTCATCTCCAGAACCTTCTCGCCACCGCCTACCATCTCAGCGCATAATGCGGCTACCGCCTTGAGGGCGACTTGCTTTAAGACTGGCCAGCCCTGATGAACTTCGCCGACAATGTTTCTGGCGGGTACTGGTACATTGGTTAAGGTCACCTCGCACTGTTTTCTGAGTAGGTCCATGTTCTTCAGTGGGCTGGCATATACTCCCCACTCCTTGGCATCGACTATAAAGAGGGTGATTCCTTCTTCAGGGTTCGCCGTAGGCTTGGTGCGGGCCGCGCAGAGTATGTAGTCGGCCGCCTTGGCATCCCACACGAAAGACTTGATGCCGTTAATGACATACTCATCACCGCGGCTGACCGCTTTGACCTCTATGCCTCCGGGCCAAAAATCACCGTCTCCCTCCAGCACGGCCAGAGCGAATATGGCGTCACCGCTGGCTATTCGGGGTAGGAATTCTTTCTTCTGCTCCTCAGTGCCGGCGGTAAGCAGTGCCAGGCCACCCAACAGTACAGTGGACATGAAGGGGCCGGGCAGCAGTACTCGCCCCATCTCCTCACACAGGATGGTCAAGTCCCGGAAATGCATTCCGGCGCCGCCATATTTTTCGGGGAAGACCAGGCCGAGCCAACCCAGGTCGGCCATTTTCTTCCAGAGGTCTGGAGAGTAACCCAGCTCATTTTCCATCATTGCTCTTATGTGTGCTCTGGGACACTCTTTCTCTAGGAAATCTCGGGCTGATGTTTTCAACATTTCCTGCTCTTCAGTGAGACTGAAATCCATTTTGCACTCCTTTCCCTTGGTTTCGTGGCAATTTGTTATCGGGGCAGTCCCAGGATTCTTTCAGCAATGATGTTCCGGTTGATCTCCGAGGTGCCCATCTCAATGGTGGCGCCTCGTGCTCGGAGCATTGCGTACACCCACTGCCCGTCATCTATTGCCTGCGGTGACTCTTCCGTCAGTTGAGAGTAGGCTCCGATGATTTCCATCACCAGATCGCCCTGCCGCTTTCTCATCTCAGCCTGGAAATTCTTGACCATAGAGGCTTCATTGGTCGGGATGATGCCCTTTCTCATCTTGGCGAGCATGCGGGCACCACTGACGCGCATACTCTCACCCTCAATAGCCAGTTGGGCTACTCTCTGTCTGAATGCCGAGTCATCCCAGGCCGACTTGCCGTACCGCTTTGTCTTCTTGGCCAGCTCAACGATGCTCTGTGTGGAGAAGAAGGTCAAGCTTCTCTGGCCACCCATGGCTAGACCCGCACCACTCCAGAAAGCACCGCCTCCACTTCGCTCGGCCTGAAGTGCCGTCATGGCCACATACCAGCCTCTATTGACTTCACTCATCCGATTTTTATCGGGGATGCGCATGTTATCAAAAAACTCCTCGCCAAATTCAGCTTCCCCGCTCATCTGGCGTAATGGTCTTCGGGTAAAGCCCGGGCTGTTACAGTCGAAGAGGAAATAGGTCAGATTACGATGTCTGGGGGCGGTAAGGTCGGTTTTGGCGACGAGAAGACCAAAGTTGGCAAATTCCCACATGCTGGTCCAGGTCTTCTGTCCATTGACTACCCAGTCGTCTCCGTCTCTGACTGCGGTGGTCTGCACATTGGCCAGGTCAGAGCCAGCGTCGGGTTCGGAGAAGCACTCGCACCAGCTTTCTTCGCCGCTCATTATCTTAGGCAGGAAGCGCTTCTTTTGCCATTCCTCGCCGTGGGCCAGGATGGTGGGCGCGGCTACCAGCAGCCCCAGTGATAACGGGCCTCCCGGTGTACCGACACGGGCCATCTCTTGGCGAATAATCGTTATTTCTTCCCGTGAGCGTTCAATGCCACCGTATTCCTTGGGGTAGCCAAATCCGGTATAGCCAGCGTCGTAGAGCTTCTTCTGCCACCATTTGCCCAGTTCATGGGCTTCTCGGGTGAATGATTTGGGTGCCTTATATTCGGGTGTCCCCCATCCTTTGGGCAGGTTGGCTTTCAGCCAGGCACGAACCTCTTTGCGGAAGGCTTCTTCTTTCGACGAATCAGAAATAACCATCTCTCACTCCTTACATTAGTCCGACATGTTTGATTCCGGTGGTAATTCTTGAACTCTCTAGTGCGATATATCACCTCCTTCCCTTCAAGCTGTACTTAATCACTTGTCCGAACTGGCATCACCGCTCATAATCTTACCATTTTTACCGAAAAGTGCAAGCTCAAATTCAGGCCAGCCTCGGTGCTTACTGTTAGCCGACTTATCTGGGCAAGCCTAGACCTCGCTGGGCTATAATATTCCGCTTAATTTCCGAAGTTCCGGTCTCTATGGTGTTCGCCCGCGACCGGAAGAAGCGGTACTGCCAGTCTCCGTGGGCAAAGGCGTATTTGGCACCCCGTACCAATCGGCTGTAGGGACCCTGTAGATGCATGGCAAAGTCCATCATCCGCTGGTTCAGTTCTACTCCAAGGAGATTGCCTACAAGAGTCTCCGTGCCGGGACTGTCACCACGCAATTGGTGGGTGAGGGCACGAAGGGCGCTGAGTCGGGAAACATTAGCTTCAATAAAAAGTTGGGCCAGCCTCTGCCGAATCACCGGGTCTTTTGCCAGAGGCTGGCTATTGTGCTCTATATCCCCCGCCATTTTGATGAGGTCTTTAACCCTATTTTCACGGGCGATGAATTCGCCGATGCCTGACCGTTCATACTCTAAGGCACCCATGGCCACATACCAGCCCCGATTCTTCTCGCCGAGAATCTGGTCCTTGGGGATGCGCACATTGTCCAGAAATGTCTCGTTGAACTCGCAGTAGCCGGCCATGTTTCTCAGGGGGCGAACGGTAATACCAGGTGAGTGCATGTCTACGATTAAATAGCTGATGCCACGGTGTTTTGGGACATTGGGGTCAGTTCTGACCAGCAGGACAGACCAATCGGCATAGTGGCCGCCGGAAGTCCACACCTTCTGTCCGTTAACAACATAGTGGTCGCCTTCTTCTACGGCGCGGGTCTGAACATTGGCCATATCGGAGCCGGCTTCCGGCTCGGAGTAAAGGGTACACCAGATTTCTTCGGCACTGATAATCTTGGGGATGAAGCGCTTCTTCTGCTCTTCCGTGCCATAGGCCAGGATGGCTGGGCCACACCAGCCGAGTCCGTGGACATTGGTTGGGCCAGGGGCCCGGTGTTTGGCGGTCTCTTCGCTGAAGACGACCTGTTCCATCAGGGTGGCGCCGCGACCGCCGTACTCCTTAGGCCACTGAATGCCGACAAAGCCAGCCCGGTGAAGCTTGCGGTGCCACCAGAGTTCAAACTGATGGTACTCTTCCGATTCTGGCTCCGGACCCAGGACATCGGAGTCGAACCACCACCGGGGGAGTTCTCTCATATTCTCGGCGAGCCAGTCCCGGACTTCGTGGCGAAAGGCTTCTTCCTTCGGTGAGTAAGAAAAATCCATTTCTTGCCCCCATGCTTGAGCTAAGTCCTTTTTTCTGTCCATATCTTACTATTTCCCCCCCAAGAAGTCCAAGCCCGGCGAACCTCACCCCCGTTAGCCTTACCCCACAAAATTGAAGATTTTGTGGGGACCCTTAGTTCCCCTTTACCTGGAAAGGAAAGGGGGATTTGAATCAAAAAGAGTGGCCACGTGCCTCTTAGGCGCCCACCGTAAGTAGGTCAAGTCGGGCAGGTTTTAGCTGGAACCGGCCAGTTGTGTCCTCACTGCTGGACGCCGGGCTGGCTCGGATTCGGCCAGGCTGAGGGCAGTGAACATCTGGTAGTAGAGGCCTTGTCTGGCCAGGAGTTCCTGGTGCGACCCTATCTCGGCGACTTTCCCATGCTCCAGAACGACAATGCGGTCGGCGTTAATCACGGTGGAGAGACGGTGGGCAATCATCAGGCAGGTGCGTCCTTTGACGAGCTGGCGCAGCGATTTCTGCATCAATCGCTCGGTATTGGTGTCCACATTGGAGGTTGCCTCATCCAGTATCAGGATGGGCGGATTGGCCAGAATGGCGCGGGCCAGGCAGATGAGCTGGCGCTGGCCGGCGCTGAGGTTGATACCCCGCTCGCCGACTGGCGTGTCATAGCCCCGCTCCAGGCGAGAAATGAAGTCGTGGGCACCGGCGGCTTTAGCCGCTTGAACTACTTCTTCCTGGCTGGCTTCTGGTAGGCCGTAACGGATATTCTCGGCGATTGTCCCGGAAAAGAGGAAGGGGTCCTGGGGCACCACACCGATTTGTCCTCGTAACGACTGCTGGGTAGCCAACTTCACATCATAGCCATCAATGGTTACCTTCCCCGTCGGTATTTCGTAGAAGCGGGTAATCAGGTTCATCAGGCTGCTTTTGCCGGCGCCAGTAGGTCCGACAACGGCCACCGTTTCACCGGCTTTGACGGTCAAGTTTATATCGTGGAGGACTTCCACGCCCGGCTGGTAGCTGAAACTGACGTGGTCGAACTTGACCTCACCTTTGATTGGCGGCAACTCGATGGCCTCGGGGCTATCCTTGATTTCCGGCTGAATATCCAGCAGTTCAAAGATACGTGCCCCGGCGACCATTGCCCGCTGGAGCTCGGTATACTCCATCATCAGTTCTTGGACGGGAGCAAAGAAGCGCTGGATGTAGAGCAGGAAGCCCAGCAGGACACCGATCCCCATCTGTCCGTTCAGGACCTGGTAGCCGCCAAAGACAATGACCAGGCCGATGGCGGCGGCCGACATTATTTCGCCGATGGGCATCATGATGGCGGTGAGCTTGGTGGCGTCAATATTGGCGTTCAGGTGCGCCCGGTTGACGTCATCGAACTGAGTGAAGTTCACACTCTCACGGGACAGGCTCTGGATTACCCGTACCCCGGAGATACTTTCTTGAAGCTGGGCGTTGACCACGGCAATCGCCTTTCTCACCCGGATGAAGGCGCGGTGGGCGTATTTCTGCCAGATGAAGATGATTACGCCCAGTGCCGGCACCACGGTCAGGGTCAGTAATCCCAGGCGGACATTCATCAGAATCATGGCTATGGCAATGCCGACCAGCGTCAGGATGCTAATTAAGATGTTGAGAAAGTCGCTGGTGATGAGTTCCTGGAGCTGTTGCACATCGTTCTGGACACGGGACATGACCTTACCGACTTTATTGCGGTCAAAAAAGCCGAGTGACATATTTTGCAGATGGTCGAACATTTCTGTGCGCATGCGGACCAGTGTGGCATCGCCGGCGAAGTAAAGGAACCGGGTTTCCATGTGCTGCCCGCCCCAGGCCAGCAGTGCCGCCCCCACGAAGACAGCCGCAATCATGCTTAGACCGGTTAAATCGCCGGTCTGGATGAAATCGTCGGTGGCGGTGGCGACCAGATAAGGGGAGGCTATAGAAGCTAGGGCGCGGATAAACATGCCAATGCCACCGTAAATCATCCACCCTTTCACAGTGCTCAGGTACCTGGGCAGGCGGCGGATTACATGCCAGTCATATATCTTGCCCGGAATGTCGTCTTCATCGGCATCCAGGGCACTGCTCAATTGTTGCATGGGATATGGCCCAATCCCAGGGTACATGTTTACCTCAGACCCTCGGTCCTTCTACG
>CAYGYD010000016.1:0-22296 GCA_964354005.1 uncultured Dehalococcoidales bacterium
CCACAACCAGCACATCAACATCGTAGTCAATTCGGCTCAGGTCGATTTTGTCCGGCTCGATACGGCTGTTGCCTTCCAGCAGGTCGGCCAGTTCCTTGGGAGTGTAGTCACCCTTATTCACCCCGACCTGTAGCTGGCGCATGCTTTCTTTCTTGAAGTCCGGGTGATACTTGTTCAGCAAGGCTGTTCTCGCCTGGTCGTTAAGCCGGGGGAAGGTTTCTTTCAGCCTCTTCTCCCGGGTGGCGACTACTTTGCGGACGCTTTCTTCCATATAAGCTGGGTACATTCTCAACATCCTCAGTCAATATTTTTTAAACTTGGGTATCCTTATAACCCATCTCCCTGCCCCCTTCCCTTTCTAAGGGAAGGGGGAGATTTTTATAAGAGAGGCGATACCTCTCTTTAACTCTTCCAGGTACAAGAGGTGGCCCCCGCCCCGCTAAACCTCTCCTATTCGGGGCGTCTGAGAGGGGCGTTAGCCCCTCTTTCTTTTTTCTCCCCCTCTCCTTATCAAGGAGAGGGGGTCAGGGGGTGAGGTTATTAAGCCATCTCCTAATAAGCCGGTTCGATATCGCGCGTCTCGTAGCGGTGGTGCAGTTCCTCCTCACTCATCTTCTTCATCTTTTCCAGTTCGGTGTCAAATTTGCCCTCTTCTATCTCATCAATCCTCTCATCCAGGTGCTTGGAGCATGGTGCCATATGGCGACCATACACACGGCGGCAGAGAAGGGCGATATTATACGGCACCAGTCCCTGCGGGCACCGCGCGGCACACAGACCGCACATCACGCAGTCGAAGGACTTATTGGCTACTTCCTTGATGTCGCCCCGCAGGGCATCTGACATGAACCACATCACCTCAAGCTCCTGGGGACAGGTCTTGGTACAGGTATTGCAGCCAAAGCACTTCACGATATCGGGGTACAGCTTCAGAATCTGTTCGTAGGTCGCTTCCAGTTCATCCAGCTCATAGAGTGCCTTGGTTGCCGGGAAGAAGGGTATCTGGGTCAGGTACATTTCTGGTTCGATGGTCTTCTGGCAGGCGAGGTCAAACTTCAGTTGTGGGTCATCTTTAACCTTAAAGACCGTGGCGCAGGCACCACAAAATCCGGCGCGGCACCCACAGCCACGAATCAGCCGGTAGCCGCAATACTCCAGCGCCGTCAGAATGGTCAATCCCTCGGGAACCTGGTAGTGCTTACCCATAATGTAAATGTCAACCATCGTCGCTTGCTCCGCCATTTTTTGCCTCAACTAAAGAATTGCTTCCTTGTGCCGGGCGCTGTGGCACTGCAAATTGATGGCTATCGGCATGCTGCCAATATGGGCCGGGAAAGTCTCTATATGAACGGCCAGCGCCGTGACCCGGCCACCATAACCCATCGCCCCGATTCCCAGGCTGTTGACTTTCTGGAGGATTTCCTTTTCCAGTTCAGCTACTTCCGGGTCGGTGTTAGGCTTCCCAACCTCGCGCAGTAGGGCTTTCTTGGCCAGCATCAGAGTTTGCTCAGCGGTGCCGCCAATACCCACGCCGACAATCACCGGTGGGCAGGGATTACTGCCGGACTCATCCACTGATTTGACGACGAAGTCAATAATTCCTGGCCGGCCCTGCGCTGGGGGTAGCATGGCCAGTCGAGTCATATTCTCCGAGCCGGCGCCCTTGGTCATGGCGCTAATTTTCAGCCTGTCGCCCGGCGCGATTTCAGTGTAAATCACCGCTGGCGTGTTATCCCTGGTATTGACTCTGGCCGAGAAGGGCTGGCGCACCATTGACTTGCGCAGGTAGCCCTGGCTGTAGCCCTGCCGCACACCCTCATGTATGGCGGCGTAAAGGTCGCCCCCGGTGATATGGACATCCTGACCGAGCTCCAGGAAAACCACCGCCGTACCCGTATCCTGGCACAGGGGGATGCCTTCTTTAACCGCAATATCAGCGTTTTCCAGGATTCTGTCTAGAACATCTCTGGCGACTGGCGATGGTTCCTTCTCCCGGGCTTGCTTAATCAACGCCAGCACATCGTCTGGCAGATAGACACAGGCGTCCTGGAACAGTCTAGATACCGTCTCAGTTATCTTTCGGGCATCTATCTCTCTCACTTCACCTTTTCCTTATACCAATTACTCTTCAGGCGGTAGCGGGATAAAACCCTCTTTCATCAATAGTGCTGTTGTTTCCCGGGCTTCTCGAATAATCTTCTCCGCCCGCTGGGCCAGTTGTTTGCGGGTGGCTCGCTCCCGGGCCACCCCCTGCTGGATGGCCTTGAAACCAACCGCCACCGCAACTCTAATATAAACTTCCCACTCCGCCATCGTGGGAATAATATACTCCTCATGTATCCCCCGGTCTTCAGCACACTTGGCCATCTCATAGGCGGCGGCAATGCACATCTCATCGGTAATTGTCCTAGCCTTGACATCTAGGGTACCCCGGAAAATACCAGGAAAGACCAGAGAATTATTTACCTGGTTGGGGAAGTCTGACCGCCCCGTAACCATCACCCTGACCCCGGCTCCTTTGGCCTCCCACGGCCAGATTTCCGGCACCGGGTTGGCACAGGCAAAGACGACGGCATCCTTAGCCATGCCTTTCACCCATTCCGGCAGAATCACCCCTGGCCCGGACTTAGCCAGTGAAATACAGACATCGGCCCCTTCTAGAGCTTCTTTAATGCCACCAGCCCTCTTTCCCGGGTTGGTCTTCTTGGCCAGGTCCCACTTGTAGGGGTTGTCCTGTTTCTGTTCCTTCAGGTCAGCCCGACTACTGTGGAGGATGCCTTTGCTATCCACGATTAGCGTGTTCTCCGGCTTGAAGCCGTCGGCGAAGAGTATTCTCAGGATAGCGGTGTTGGCGGCACCAATGCCGATGATGGCCAGTTTAACATCCTCCTTATTCTTCCCGACAATCTTGAGGGCGTTTATCAGACCGGCCAGGGTAACGGCGGCTGTCCCCTGCTGGTCATCATGCCAGATTGGGATTTCCGCCTCGGCTCTGAGTCGGTCCAAAATATAGAAGCACTTGGGACTGGCAAAGTCCTCCAGGTTAATGCCGCCAAAGGAGGGCTGGAGCCACTTCACCGCCTGGATAATCTCGTCCGGGTCTTTGGTGCCCAAGCAGATGGGCACGGCGTCCACTCCGCCCAGATACTTGAAGAGCAGGGCTTTGCCTTCCATTACCGGCATAGCGGCCTCGGGGCCAATGTCACCGAGTCCCAGAACCCGGCTGCCATCAGAGACCACCGCGATGGTATTCCACTTGTTGGTTAATTGATAGACCTTTTCTTTATCCGCCTTTATCTCCAGGCAAGGGGCAGCCACACCCGGCGTGTACCAGATAGCGAGGTCGCTAAAATCGCGGACCGGGCATTTGGGCATCGTCTGCATCTTGCCCCGGTAGAGGGGATGCCATCGTAGCGCCAGCTCCGCTGGCTTGCGGGCTTTAGCCAGGAGTGCTTCTATGTCTATTCTTTTCGACATTGTTCCCTCCCTTATCACTAAATTTTGCCTATCCACCACCTATTTTACTTCGCCGGAGCGGCGTCTCAATTTCCCTCCCGTTCCCCGGTGACTCCCCTAAGCACCTTCAGCAATCAGCTTCCTGACCTCGACACACATGGCCGGGCCATCAATCTGCATCGGACATCTGACCTTGCACCGACCACAGGTGAGACAGGTGTAAGCCAGAGCCGCCGCTTTTTCAGTTTTACGGCTAATCGTGGCTGCCCAGACTGCGCCACAACTGGCGAAATACTTGTCACCAAAGTGGCCGGCAGTTACGGCGTAGACCGGGCACTCGTACAAACACCCACCGCACCTCAGGCAAAAAAGCGCCTGCCGCAAGATGGGGTGCTTGGCCAGCTCAGTCCGCCCGCCATCGAAGAAGATAACATGAAGCTCTTTGGGGCCGTGAGCTCCGTAGGTGGTCACCTTTTCGATATCCCCGGTCTTACTGGGGCCTGAGACCAGACTGACATAGGAAGGAACGGTATAATTGGCGTACCGCCAGGTCACCTCAGCCACCTTGTAGGCATCCATCAGGGTTGGCACCAGCTTCTCCATACCAACCACGGCGATGTGTACCCGCGGTGCGCCCGTGGACAGGCGAATATTGCCCTCGTTCTCAATGATGAACAGAGTACCAGTATCCGCCGCTACTACATTGGCGCCACTCATGCCAATATCGGCCTGGAAGTATTTCTCCCGGAGCAACTTCCGGGCCGTATCCACCAGTATACCAATGTCGGCCGGCAGTTCTTCGCCCGTAATCCGGGAGAAAAGCCGGGCCACATCCTCTTTGGGCACATGGATGGCTGGCGACAGGATGTGCATGGGTCGGGAAGGGAGCTTCTGACAAATAAACTCGCCTAAATCGGTCTCAAAGACCTCGTTGCCGCGGTGTTCCAGATGCTCCCGCAAGTCAATCTCTTCGCAGGTCATACTCTTGCCCTTGACTATGAGCTTGCCTGTGCCCACCAGTTTATCAATGATGCTTAAAACATCATCGGCGGTTCGGGCGATGTATGCCTTCCCCTTATTGAACTCAAAGGCCTCGCAGGCCTGCTGGGCTAATTTTTCCATCTCGTCGATAGCCTTAGATTTGATTTCTCTGACTTCCTCGGCCAACTTGATGGTGTGCGGGAATTTCTTCAGAGCATCATTGGTGTTTGCCCGATAGCTCTTGATGGCCCGGGACAAAGCCAGTCTGATACGCTCATTGTGCGCCGCGTCCATTAGTTCGTTCTTATAATCGCTAAAAACTGACATCGCTATACCCCCATCGCCATAGCTACGACCTGGGCCAGGTCAAGGACTTCGACATTGTTGACCTTCAATTCCTTGAGTCCGGTCTTCAACTGCATGATACACCCCGGACAGTGAGTAACAATAATCTCGGCTCCCGTATCAACCAGCTCCTTGGCCCGGTTGACGGCTAGAATCTGACTCAATTCTGGAAAGACGGCCTCAAACCCGCCCCCACCCCCGCAACAGGTCGCCCACTCGCCTCTAGTCCAGTCGGCCTCGACTAGTTCAATGCCCTTGATTGCTTTCAATATCTGGCGCGGTGGCTCAACCAGCCCCAGATAGCGCACTAACTGGCATGGGTCGTGATAGGTAACCTTGGACGGTTTAGGAAAGCGCAACTCCCGTGACGAAATGTTCTCGGCCACTACCTGGCAGAAGTGCTTGACTTCTAGGTCGTGCCCGTTGACGCTCTTGGTCATCAGGTTGCGCAGAGTATAAGTGCAGGAAGGGACGATGCTAATAACCTGTTTTACCTTCTTGGCTTTCAGTTGGCGATATACACCCTGGGCATGTTCCGCAAATTCATTTTGTAAACCAATATAGTGCAGGAGTCCACCGCAACATGGTTCGTCATCAGCCAGATAGCCGAATTTTACCCCGAGCTTATCCAATACCTTCACGGCGCTGAGCAAGGGTTGAGCGTCTTCCTCCCCACCCCGACCCATCACCCGGCGATATATGCCGGCGGCGTCAATGCCGAGCTTCTTCTGAAAGCTGGCCACACTCATGGCCATCTCGGTGCTGACGGCACTCTTATCTATCCGGCGTATCAGGGACATCAGGGATTCCAGTTCACTGGAGTACTGATAACCACAGCCGGCGAAGAAGATGGTCTCGGCTTCTCTAGGCAGATTCAAACCCTTAGCCCATCTGGCGCCGGCTCCTTTGCCCGCACCCAGTAGATTGTGCTTTGAGACGATGTTATCAGCGAGGTAAGCCAGGCCAGGTGGAATCAATTCTTTATTGCCCATCTGTTGCTTTCTCCTATCTAGCCAGGAATCTAACGATATCGCTGGGTTTCTCGGCCACCGGCACTCCCGCTTTATTAAAAGCCTCAATTTTGGATTTGGCCGTACCAGCGCTGCCCATGATGATAGCACCGGCGTGCCCCATCCGCTTCCCCGGTGGCGCCAATCGACCAGCAATATAGGCCACCACGGGCTTGGGGTACTTCGTTTCAGCAATATATTGGGCGGCTCGCTCTTCAGCATTGCCGCCGATTTCACCAATCAGCACCACGCCTTTGGTCTCCTCATCTTTCTTGAACATCTCCAGCAGTGTCACGAAGTCGAGACCGACAATAGCATCGCCCCCCAGACCAACACAGGTGCTCTGACCCTGGCCGACATAGCTAATATGCCAGGCAATCTCGTAAGTCAGCGTGCCACTTCTGGAAGCAATGCCAATGCTTCCTGGTCGGAAGACGTGGTCGGGCAGGATACCCACCTTGACCCGCCGCACGGGATTGATTACACCAGGGCAGTTGGGCCCCACAATAATAACGCCCTTCAGCTTGGCTTTGGCGACAAACTCAATGGCGTCCTTTTGTGGAGTGCCCTCGGTAATAACTACCACCGTCTTGAGGCTGGCATCGACGGCTTCAAGTACTGCGCTCTTGGTAAAGCGGGCCGGGACAAAGATGATGGACGTGTTGGCCCCGTGCTTGGTTGCCGCCTCAGCCACGGTATTATAAACGGGCACTCCCTCCACCTCCTGCCCGCCCTTACCCGGCGTCACCCCGGCCACCACCTTGGTGCCATAGCGCAGCATGGCCGTAGCGTGGAATCGGCCTTCGTTGCCGGTGATGCCCTGGACAACAACCTTGGTGTTCTCACTCACAATTATGCTCATGGCTAACCTTCCAGCTTCAGGACTTCTTCCACGGCCTTTTCCATGGTCGGGTAGCTATTGATGCCCGCCTCCTTGAGCATCCGGTTACCCTCAGCTTCGTTTGTGCCCATCATTCTGACGGCTACTGGCTTCTTTACCGGCGCCTCATGGAGTGCTTGAATGACGGCCTGCGCCACAATATCGCACCGGGTTATGCCGCCGAGGATATTGACCAATACCGCCTTTACCTCAGGCTTGGACATGACCAGCAGCACTCCCCTCTTCGTAATGTCAGTATTGCCGCCGCCGCCGATATCCAGGAAATTGGCCGGGCGACCGCCGAAATAGTGCACCAAATCAAGGGTGGCCATCACCAGACCGGCGCCGTTGCCAACAATGCCAATATCGCCGGTTAAGTCCACATAAGCCAGCTTTTGTCGCCGCGCTTCCGCCTCAAGTGGCGTGTCATCCACGCGGCTCAGGCTCTGGTTCTCAAACTCCGGGTGGCGGAAGAGGGCATTATCGTCAATTATTATCCGGGCATCGGCGGCCATAAACTGGCCCGAAGCCGTCTTGGCGAGAGGATTTAGCTCCGCCAGGTCAGCGTCATTTTCCATGGCGACCGAATAAAGGGTGTTGATAATGCCAGCGAACTCAATGGCGTCACTCTTATTCAGATTAAAGCGGCTGAGCATCTCGGCCGCCTGTGCTTGATTGAAACCGGCCAGAGGGTCGACCTGCTGCCTTGATATCTTACCCGGCGAGGCCTGGGCTACCTCTTCAATGTCAACCCCGCCCTCGGTGGACGCTAGGACAACATAGGTCTTTGCCTGCCGGTCGATAGTTACCGAGGCATAAAACTGGCCAGCGATGTCCAGTTTTTCCTCAACCAGCAGCGTTCTTACCAGGCTGTCTTTAATGGTGCTGCCGATGAGATTTTGGGCTATTCTTTTGGCCTCGGCAGCATCATTGGCAAATTGGATACCACCCGCCTTACCCCGCCCCGCCACCAGTATCTGCGATTTCAGGACTACGGGCCGGCCGATTCTCCGGGCAGCGGCCTCAGCCTCATCGGCACTACTGACAGCTTCACCCTGCGGAACCGGAAGGCCATATTTCTTCAGCAGGTTCTTGGCTTCAAACTCAAAGAGTCTCATTCTTCCCCCTGTAAGCACAGTAATCTTTATTCCGGTGATACTAGGCTAAAACAAAAGTTACAGGAGTACCCGCCAGCCGCGCTTTGTTGGCGCAATGTCTAGACGAGGGGTTTACAAAAAAGGATTGGGTGATGTTCTTATCACTGGACAATTGCTTCAGGTTGGCTAAGGCAATTAATAAGCCCGGCATGCTTCTAGTTACAGTCTACTCAATCTGGGGAAAGTTGTCAAAGGTACCTCAATTCAAAGCCAAACTGTCCGCGAGCATGCAAAACCTGAGTCTATTCACCCTGGCAACCAGATATGTTGCTGGCATTTCCTTACTGGCCTGGCTGTGATATTCTTTGTCTTGGAGGCTTGCCCTACGCAGACCCTGATGCTGACAGCAGCTCCCTATTTCATTAAAGCCATAAGCGTCTTGGCTTTGGCTCTACCGGCTGAGAAGGACGTTGAAAAATGAAGGCAATGGTTTTGAAGGAGATTTGTGAAATCAAAGTCGAAGGAAGACCGCGGCAGAGAGAAGACTTGCCAATCAAAGCAGAGCCTTTAGAATTGGTTGACCTGCCTATTCCAAAACCCGGCTCAAAAGAAATTTTGATTAGGATTTCAGCCTGCGGTGTTTGCCGTACCGAGCTTGACCAGATAGAGGGCCGCATTTCGCCACCAAAACTACCAGTAATTCTAGGCCACCAGCCAGTTGGCATAGTCGAAGGTATGGGGTCAAAAGCAACTAAATTTAGAATTGGAGAGCGGGTGGGAGCTGCTTGGATATATTCCAGCTGTGGGCAATGTGAATTCTGCCGGAAAGGGGAGGAAAATCTATGCGAGCAATTTCAGGGGACTGGCTGCCACGCTGATGGAGGTTATGCCGAGTATATGGTGATTTCCGAAGACTTTGCCTACAAAATTCCAGATAGATTTGCCGATTTGGTTAAGGCGGCTCCTTTAATGTGTTCCGGAGTAATTGGTTATCGCTCTCTAGAGCTAACCGGTATGAAGGATGGCAAAACCTTGGGCCTTTATGGCTTTGGCGCTGCCCATCATCTGGTAATCCAAATGGCGAATTTCAAATTTCCCAATTCAAAGAAGTTTGTTATTAGCCGAAATCCCCAGGAAAGAGAATTAGCCAAGAAATTGGGGGCTGACTGGGTGGGGGATATTGAAGACAAAACCCCAGAAAAGTTGGATTGTGCTATTGATACCACTCCTGTGTGGAAACCAACGCTCTACGCCTTAGAGAACTTGGAAAAGGGAGGAAGACTGATTATCAATCTTATTAGAAAAGAGGAAATAGATAAAGATTTTCTCTTAAAGTTAGATTATCCGAAGCATCTTTGGCTGGAAAAGGAAATAAAAACGGTGGCCAATGTAACGAGAAAAGATGCCGAAGAGTTCTTGACTTTGGCCGCCCAAATGCAAATTGAACCTGAGATTCAAGCATTCACACTGAAAGAAGCGAATGAAGCCCTGGTTGAGTTAAAAAGTGGAAAAATCCGCGGGTCCAAACTCTTGAGAATGTCGGTCTAATATCTAAATAACAAAGAATGCCAAAGCCATAACCATGAAGAACGGCAAACCGGCTACTCAGGGTGTCTGCCCAGCATGTGGCACTCCTTTCCACTTTAGGGTGGCAGAAATGGATTCTGCGAAGTGGGGCAGTGGCTCCCCGGCGGCAACCCTCCTTTAATATCCCAGCACACTATACGCGAAACGTAGCATTATTTCCTGGTGCTGGACGTCCTGCTCCACCCCACCCCCAAGATGACCTTCGTTATACCAGTGCACTTCAATTGATTTGCCCAGTGCTTTCATCTTGGCTTCGTAGACCTCTACCGGTCGTGCCGGGGTCCGGGTATCATTTCGACCCTGGATTATCAACACTGGCGCTTTTATGCTCTTTATATAGGTCATAGGAGAAGCGGCGGCGTACTGTTCCGGTTTCTCATCCGGCGTGCCACCAAAGATAGCAACTGAATATCCCCTGAGCGCCGCGGACAAGTGCTTATATTCCATTGCCCAATCGACCGTTGCCGTGCCAGCCAAGCCGCCCGCCCAGATGTCAGGGTACTTACTGAGCCCGAGCAAAGTCAGATAGCCGCCGTAAGACCACCCGTGGAGCAGAATCTGCTTTGCATCAGCGATGCCTTCTTTCACCAGCCAGTTTCGCGCCGCGACCATGTCTTCCAGCTCCCAATTCCCGGGATTGCCCCATATCTTTTCCCGGAAGGCTCGACCAAAACCTGTTGACCCCCGGTAGTTGATAGCAAGCCAGGCAAAGCCGTGGTCCAACCATGCCTGACTGTTCGGCATGAAATACTCAACAGTCTGTGTTTCCGGGCCGCCGTGCGTGTGCAGAATGGTCGGGAAGGGACCAGGTCCCTCGGGCAAACCCAGCCAGCCTTGTATCGTCTCGCCGTCCGCAGACGTGAACGTCACCTGCTTCCAGGGGTGGCCCGGTGGCACATCCCCTGCGGGCAGTACCGTCCGTGTTTTTCTCCCGGTTCGGCTGTCCAGCGCGATGAGCTGTGAAGGGTGGGTCGAGTCCTGCCACCCGGCTAAGATTTCGTCGTCGCTAAAGGCTGTAGCCGGGACAAAGGGTGCCCCCACACCGTAGAAACCGCCCGGATGGTTCAGGCGTGTCACCGTACCGGTCGTCATATCATAGACGGCGAGGTGTTGGACAGCTAGGTGTGACTGCCCTAGCAGAATACGTTTACCATCTGTAGACCAGTCCATCGGCGAGACGTCCCCGGTGAGGTCCGGCAAGCCAAGGTCCACCCGTTGGCCGCTCACCGGATTCCAGATGAAGGGACGGTTGTAACCTGTCAGGGTTGAGGTCGCCAGCAATCGGAAATCGCCGGGTAGTGGTGAGAACCCGAATGCCATCAAACTAGAGCCTTCTTGCCATAGTTCCCCAATTCTTTTACCACTGGCGGTCTCGAAAGCCACCAGACCGTTGTGCTGGAACGTGGTGCGCTCCGTGGAAGTAATGACGCCAATCTCACCATCATAGGAAAGGGATGGTCCGAACATTATCTTGGTAGTGTGGTACAACTCTCTGGGCACGCCGATAGCGCTTCCCGGTCCCACTGGCAGAAGGATAGCGTGAAAACCATTGTCGTCAGAAAAGATGCTCCCAATCACATTGCCCGCGCGACTGATGCTCAAACCGAACGCCGAGTACGGTGCCATTGCCGGCGTGATGTCCTCCGGCTTGCCGCCTTCCCACGGCACCCGCACAAAATGCCCGATTTCGTTGCCGCCCTCGTCTTGCAGATAGTAGACATAGCGACCGTCCGGAGAAATGGTACCGAACACAGTGCCCTCCGGTCGGTGTGTTAACTGTCGTAGTCCCCCATCGCGCACATTCCAGGCATAGAGCTGATATTGGCCGGTCTCGGTGTTGGTGACCACTCCCCGTGCGGGGTTCGAACGTGCCAGTTGCGCCGCAGCAATTATCGGAGCCCGGTAACGCTGTTTCCACGGGGCATCATCATCAAGAAGCAATGGCTTGAGCATCGCAATTCTGTACAGGACAAGACTATTTCAGTGATTTCAGTACCATAATAGTTGGAGAATGGCTTTGTTGTAAAGCGGCAGGACGGCGGCATCTGAGATGCCGACTCATTCTGAAGGCCAAATTGTCCATGTGGCGCTCGCTGGCGCTGATTTACCCTCTAGCCAGCACCACTGCCTTTTCGATTACGGAGCGACAAGAAAGTGATTACACTGTTAAGCCCGCTTCTCAAATCCACCCCAATTCACTAAACTGAGGCAAGCCCTGCCAGTAGATGCCCCACCCGGCAAACAGGAGCAGAGCCAGTAAGTAGCTGGTCAGGAAGAAAAGAAGTAGAGGCTGAAATCTCAGGTTTTTCCTGCCCCAGACCAGAACAAACAAAGCCGCCAGGGCGGCAAAAGCCACCCCTAACGGCGCCGTTCCGGCTTCAACGACGATGACAAAGAAAGCAAAACCATGAATAACGCCCGCCAGAATGGGCAGCCACATTGCCGCTCGCCCTTCGGTGAAGGGATTTCGCCACTGCCGGAAGATAACCAGCGCGGAAAGCCCGACAATACCAAAGTGCCAGAAGTAATGACTCAGGACTTCATCATAGAAATAGGTCAGGTTATAGACATCACTACCCTTCACCTCTTCCAGCAGATGGCCGATAGAGTTAGCTGCCAGGTGCATACCCTGCCCCTCCACCCAGAATGCCGCCAGGACCACGAAAGCCAGTATTTCCTTCAAGCTGGGTCTCTTGTTTTCCTCAATGCGGAACATAAGCCAGTAGAGCGGGATAAGTACCAGTGGCGTTAGCAGGTCAAAGACATCCCCATTTTTCATCAGAGGGTAAGCACCAAATTGCTGGCTGAGGAGGGGCGGCCCGAAGAAGAATATGGCGAAGGCGATAGCAAAGACCAGGATAAAAAGAGATAACCGCTTTATGGCGCACCTCCCCAAAACATTTTCAAAAAGGCTAGCTGTGGGCTAACCTGGACATACCGGCGACAGCAAGACCGTCAGAAGTATAGTCGGAAGCCGTGGGCGGAGGTTTTGAAACCCAGCGCGCGATAGAACTGGTGCGCCTCCTGTCGGCTCTTATCGCTACTAAGCCCAATCCGGTAGCACCCGGCCTCTCTGGCCCGGGCGATAGCGTAGTCCATCAGCAGTTTCCCAACGCCCTGCCGCCGATACTTCTGGTCAACAATTACATCCTCCACCAGCGCCCAGGGCAGTCCGCCGTGGGAGAGATTGGGCGCGATGAATAGCACCAGAGAGCCGACGACCTCACCCTCTCTTTCAGCTACCAGGAGTTCAAGTCCGGGAACGGCAGAAATCCGGGCAAAGACCTGTCGGTAGTCTTTCAGAGACGGCTTCTGCTCCAGCTCCACCGGCGCCGTGGTAATGACTAGCTGACGGTAAAGCTCAAGGATGCGGGGAATATCAGATTCGGTGGCTACCCGGACGATGGCCATAGCGACAAGCCCTCCTTTGCCCTCAGGGGGTTACAGGACAGATTTGACTTCGATGGTTTGCCCACGCTCGGGGCCGACACAGATAATATTCACCGGGCAAGAAGTAAGTTCTTCCAATCTGGTGATATACTGGCGAGCCTGGGGAGGCAATTGCCTGTACTCTCGGATATGACTAGTAGGAGCTTGCCAGCCGGGTAGCTCCTCGTAGACAGGC
Organism: uncultured Dehalococcoidales bacterium; assembly: GCA_964354005.1. Taxonomy (GTDB): domain Bacteria; phylum Chloroflexota; class Dehalococcoidia; order Dehalococcoidales; family UBA2162; genus CAVSBN01. Next base: position 12,982 of record CAYGYD010000016.1, read on the forward strand.
TGACATCTCTCTAAAGCGGCGATATTGCTGGGGAAGTAATCAATGGTCTTTCCATCAAGTTCATAGGCCACACATATCTTCAAGCGGGGTAAGGTATCAAGAATATCAAGTCGGGTAATTGCTGCCCCGGTGAAGCCATTCACTCTGGTGCTAAAGCGACCAGCAACAGCGTCAAACCAGCCACAGCTCCGTGGCCGGCCGCTAACTGTGCCATACTCATGGCCCCGTTCCCTGATTAGGTCACCGGTTGCATCCTTGAGTTCTGTCGGCATTGGCCCGGCACCCACCCGAGTGATGTAAGCCTTGAATACACCCAGAACAGCATTAATACGGGTAGGGCCTATCCCGGCACCCACACAACATTGCCCGGCCACCGATGAAGAGGAAGTGCCATAAGGATAAGTACCAAAGTCAGGGTCCAGCAAAGTCCCTTGAGCCCCTTCCAATAGCACCACCTCTCCCTTATTCAAGGCTTCTTCTATTATCACCGTTGTCTCGCGAATGTAAGGTGCTAGACGCTCTCCATACTGGCAGTATTGATTATAAACTTCCTCCAATGATAAGGCGTTAACTCCATAAACCTTGGTCAAAATAGTGTTTTTATAATCAAGCACTAGACGTAGCCGCTCCAGTAACGCCTTCTTATCTAAAAGGTCACCGGCTCTAATGCCATACCGAGCTACTTTATCGGCAAAGACAGGGCCTATACCCTTACGTGTTGTCCCTATCGCCTTGCCACCACGTAGTTCCTCCTCCAGACCGTCAAGGAGAATATGATAGGGCATAATCAAGTTAGCCCGGTCACTGATAATCAGGTTGTCAGTAGCTACACCGCGCTGGTTGAGCAAGTCCATCTCTTCAATTAGCACTGCCGGGTTAATCACCACCCCATTACCGATAATACAAACAGTCCGGGAATAAAAAATGCCGGAAGGGACAAGGCGCAAGGCAAACTTACCAAAGGGATTAACTATGGTATGACCGGCATTATCACCGCCAGAGAAACGCACTACCAACCTTGCTTTTTCAGCAAGCATGTCAACCACTTTGCCCTTTCCTTCATCCCCCCATTGAGCCCCAATAACAGCAATAGCCGGCATTATTGTCCCTCCTAGAAGCTAGCTAATTTTTCGTTTGCTGCCAGACATAAAACAGCCTCTGGCCAACTGTGATATAGCTGAAGACCAGGATAATGGCCAGGGCAATAATTAAGGCGTAATCAAATTGGCTTAACAAAAGACCTAATGCCAGCAGCACAACCCTTTCCGCTCGCGTGAATATGCCAACCTCGCACTTAAGACCTAATCCCTCGGCTCTGGCCCGCACGTAGCTCACCAACTGCGCCCCAATCAAGGTCACGCTGACCAGCACCACCTCGGCCACCGCCTGCTCCCGCGCATACATCACCAGGAGACCAATCAAGATGGCCGCTTCAGCCAACCGGTCCAGCGTGGAGTCCAGGGCCGCACCAAATAGAGTAACCCGGTTGGTACGGCGCGCCAGCGCCCCATCCAGTATATCAAAAAAACCGGCGGCCAACACGGTGAAACCGGCGGCAAAAAGGTGCCCGGTAACAATCAATACTCCAGCCCCGACGGTCACCAGGAACCCTATCCAGGTTATGGTGTTAGGTGTGAGTGGCGTCTTGGCCAGGAGGTCAACTACCGAGTGGGTGAAGTAACTGGCTAGAATCTTGCGGAATTCCGATAATCTGGACACTTACTTTCGTTTCCCTAAACGGAGATGCACTGGAAGCAAATTATCTCGCAGTTTGATTATCTACTTTTCTCCGTGGCGATTCACTAATCGCTTTAAGATAGTAATCAAACACCCTTTTGGCAATCTGTTCCCAGCTATAATTCTGGGCTTTAAGCTTGCCCTTCTCACCCATTTGTTGCCGCAAGGTCTTATCCTTTAAGAGTGTCAGGAGAGCCTCCGCCAGCTTTTTGCTGTCCTTGGGTGGCACCAGCAGTCCTTCGTCACCGTGAGTTACTACACTGGCGTACCCATCGATGCTGGTGGCCACGACGGGCGTACCCACGGCCATCGCCTCAACCAGCACAACGCCGAAGCTCTCCCGGCCGGTGGCCGGCGAGCAATAGACGGTGGCCGTCTTGAAATAGCGAGGCTTCTCCGCGTCAGTGGCAAAGCCGGTGAAGACCACATCCCGTACATTGTGCCGCTTGATCCATGCCTCATACTTCTTGCGCAGCCTGGTCCCCGGCCCGACGACCAGCAGGCGCACCTCGGGCATCTCCTGCTTGACCCGCCGGTAGGCCTGGAGGAGGTAATCCAGACCCTTGCGCTTCTCCAGTCGGCCGAGGAAAAGGATGTTCGGCCGGCCGTCGTCGAACGCCGTGATGGGCAGAACGTCCGGGTTGAGGTGCTCCAAGTCGACGCCGTTGGGAATGATATCAAAGCTACCAGAAACATACTTTCTGGCATATTCCATCGCCGGCTTAGACACGGCAATCTTGCCGTCCAATTTGTGGGTTCGCCGCTTCACCATTATCCGACCAACTGGCCAGCCAGCGTTATAGCCGGGAGCGCCGTCACAGGCGTGGAAGGTGCCGACATTTACCATGTTGGAAAAGCGGAGCACGGCACTACAAAGCATGGGCATGAAGGGTTCGTGGAGATGGACAATGTCAAACTTCTCACGGTTAAGGACTTCTTTTATCGCCGAAGCCAGCCTTATGGATAGGGTAACACGAATAATGGAGCCACTGCTGGGCACTGGTCGGGGTTTACCGATAGGTATGAAATGGTCGCCAAAAGTAGTGACCGCTTTAGAGGCCGGGGCGATGACCTTAACCTCGTGGCCCATGTTGGTCAGGTACTTATAAAGATTGGAGATGTGATTGGCTACACCACCCGGGTAAGAGAAATCGTAAGGCGAGACCAGTGCTATCTTCATAAGTAGCTGCCTACAACCTCGTTAGAGACTCAGAAGGTGGCTAAACAAACCCCTATGAGGTTTTCTTCGCTCGCCTGGCCCCGGCCGCTTTCTTGCCGACTGAGGTTGAATTCGCCTTACCAGCCTGATTCGTGGCAATGAATTCCTCCACCATCCGGCGTGCTTCGTCATCCGTGTACTGGATGGGTGGGGATTTCATGAAGTAGGCTGATGGTGCCACCAGCGCCCCTTTCAGCCCGCGGTCTAAGGCCAGCTTACAGCACCGAATCGCATCAATAACTACCCCGGCTGAGTTCGGGCTATCCCACACCTCAAGCTTGAGCTCCAGGTTCAGCGGGACATCACCAAAGGTCCGCCCCTCCATCCGGATATGGCAGAACTTACGGTCGAGCAGCCAGGGAACATAGTCGCTCGGTCCAACATGTATATCACCAGGGTCGAGTTTATAGTCTAGCTGGGAAGTAACAGATGTCGTCTTGGATATTTTCTTGGCCTCCAGCCGTTCCCGCTCCAGCATATTCAGGAAGTCGGTATTGCCGCCGAAGTTCAATTGGTAAGTGCGCTCCAGTTTCACCCCCCGGTCCATAAACAGGCGGGTAAGCACGCGGTGGACGATAGTGGCCCCAACCTGTGACTTTACATCATCGCCGATGACCGGCAGTCCCCTTTCCTCAAAGCGCCCCTGCCAGTACTTCTCACGAGCGATGAATTGCGGGATGCAGTTGACAAAGCCGCATCCAGCGTCCAATATCTGTTCAACATACCATTTGGTAGCCATTTCACTGCCAACGGGCAGGTAATTAAGCACCACATGGGTTTGCGTTTCCTTAAGAATCTGGATAATGTTGGCGGTCGGTCCCGGCGCTTTCTGGATAATCTGTGACAGGTACTTGCCCAGACCATCGTGGGTCATGCCCCGTGCCACCTTGACTCCGGTGGTAGGGACATCGGTGAATTTGAAGGTGTTGTTGGGCGGGGTATAAATTGCTTCAGCTAAGTCTTTCCCCACCTTGTTTTTGTCAATATCAATGGCGGCCACGAAGTTGATATCGCTAATTTGATATCCCCCAAGATTGATGTGCATAATCCCGGGGATAAACTGACCTTCTTTGGCGTTCTTATAGTAGTAGACCCCCTGCACCAGTGACGAGGCGCAGTTGCCAACTCCGATTATAGCGACATTGATGTTACCCGGCATAAGATTGTCCTCCTTTCGTTACAGGAAAGCTATACCAGTCCATATACCCGGCGGGCCGATACTTAGAATAATACTTTTTCTGGTTCCCATTCCGATTTTCCGCCGTTGAAGCGTAGCACACCAAGGAAGCTCCCGTCAAGAGCGTAGACGCGGCAACGGTTCCCCGTGGCCGCGCCGCCAAAGTCTTGGGCTAATGTTAATGGACGGCCGTTCCGGATGTTTTGCTCCGCCGCGGCATCCACTACTATCGCTGGCCAGTGCAAAAGCACGCTGTCCATGGGGTAAAGAAGCCGCATCCAGGAACCGGCGTGAAAAGCGTCTTCCACCTGGGGAATGGAAACGGCATCCTTGATGTCAAAGGGGCCATATCTTAAGCGCACCAGGCTTTTCAGATAAGCTCCACAGCCCAGCACCTGCCCCAAATCATAGGCCAGCGTACGGATGTAGGTGCCCTTGCCGCAGGCCACTTCTATGGTAACCACCGGTGGTTGCCAGTCCACCAGTTCCAGATTATAAATTTTGGCCGGGCGGCTTTTGCGTTCGACCGTAATGCCAGCGTGGGCCAACTGGTACAGCGGTCTACCCTGATATTTCACGGCGCTGTACATTGGCGGGGTCTGGTGGATGGAGCCGCAAAAGGAGGCAAGTGCTGATTCTAGCGCCTCGCGGCTGATGCCGGAGGGGTCTCCCTTCTGGACAATCTGGCCGCTGGCGTCACCGGTGTCGGTGGCGATACCCAGCTCAATCTCAGCCCGATAGGTCTTGGTGCTGTCCATGAGAAACTCGACGACACGGGTTGCCCGCCCAAGACAAATCGGTAGCACACCGGTGGCGGCCGGGTCGAGAGTACCAGCATGCCCCACACGCCGTTCGCCGCTCAGCCGTCGCACCAGAGCCACCACGCGGAAGGAAGTCATACCCGCTGGCTTATTGATATTTATTATGCCGTCCACTATCACCCCACACGCGCAAAGTGGGAACTCTGACTGGATGAAAAGGAGGCATCAGTCCGTTTCTCGCTCCGCCGCCACCTCGTCTATGAGCTTTAAGATGCGGCTTCCCCGCTCAATAGAATCGTCCCAGTGAAAACTCAGTTCTGGGACATTGTGCAGGGTAAGTCGCTTGGTTAGTTCCCGACGGAAGAAACCCGCGGCTGCCGCCAGCACGCTCAGTGTTTCCTTTCTCTCGGCCCCACTACCAATATAACTGATGAACACCTTAGCGTACTTCAGGTCAGGAGAAGTAACCACCTCAGTAACAGTAATAAAATTGCCAAGTCGTGGGTCTTTGACTTGGCGCTGAAGTAACTCACTAATCTCCTGGCGAATGAGGCTGTTCACCCGCTCAATGCGATGAGCCATGATTGGTCACCTCCTAGCCAGTCTCTTCGATATGGAATAACTCTAATATGTCACCCACCTGAAAATCATCAAAATCTGTAACACCCACGCCGCACTCATAACCCGCAGTCACCTCCCGAACATCCTCCTTAAACCGCCTGAGGCTCTTAACCGTAGATTCGGCGACCACCTTCTTCTGACGGAGTACCCTGACCGAGGCACCCCGGGTTACTTTACCCTCGGTGACATAAACGCCAGCTACCTTGGCCCCCTTAGCGGCCAGGAAGACAGCCCGCACCTCGGCCCGGCCATCGATCACCTCAGCTTTAGTTGGTGCCAGCATGCCCTTGAGAGCTTTGCTGACATCCTCCACAACACCATAAATCACATCATAATGGCGAATGCTGACACCCTCTATTTCAGCCAACCGCCTGGCTCCCGGCTCGGCATCGGTACTAAAGCCAATAATGATGCCCTTGGAAGCGATGGCCAGCATAACATCACTCTCGGTGATACTGCCACTGCCACTGCGGATAACCCTGACCTTGACTTCATCCGTTGATAGCTGTTCCAGAGAGCTTTTGATTGGCTCAATACTGCCCTGAACATCAGTCTTGAGGATAATATCTAACTCTTTGACCCGTCCGGCGCTTAAAAGCTCAAAGAGGTTAGCCAGGCTCACGGCTCGGCCCGTGGCCGCCTCCTGTTCCGACTTTCGCTTCTCAATTAAAGTTTTGGCCTGGTGCTCATTAGTGGCCACGGTCAGAATCTCGCCGGCCTGAGGCACGCTATTCAAGCCCATGATTTCTACCGGAGTCGCTGGCCCAGCCCGGCGTATCTGCTTACCGGCATCATTGAACATCGCCTTCAATCGGCCCCAGACTGTGCCTACCACCATAGTCTCACCGATTCTCAAAGTGCCATTGTGCAATAACACCGTGGCTACCGGGCCCTTCGTCTTGTCCAGTTTGGCTTCAATCACCACACCGGTGGCTGGTTTACTGGGGTCAGCTTTCAACTCCTCCATCTCGGCCACAAGTAGGATGTTCTCCAGTAAGTCTGAAATGCCTTTATTCTCCTTGGCGGAAACGGAGACACAAATGGTGTCGCCACCCCACGCCTCGGGAATCAGGCCGACCTCCGACAGTTGTTGCTTGACCCGCTCCACATTAGCTTCGGGCTTATCTATCTTATTGATAGCCACCACGATAGGTACCCCCGCCGCTCGGGCGTGGTCAATAGCTTCTAAAGTCTGGGGCATCACACCGTCATCCGCTGCCACGACTAGGATGGCGATATCGGTTACCTGAGTCCCACGGGCGCGCATGGCGGTGAAGGCTTCGTGGCCCGGGGTATCCAGGAAGGTAATTCTTTGCCCGTTCACTTCTACCTGATAGGCACCGATATGCTGGGTAATGCCACCGGCTTCCGTGGCCACAACATTGGTCCGCCGGATAGCATCCAGTAGCTTAGTCTTGCCGTGGTCAACATGCCCCATCACCGTAACCACCGGCGGGCGCGGTTTGAGCCCACTGGTCTCTTTGTCCTGCTGAAGCTGTTGTTTCTTAATTTCCTGGATGAGGCTGGTGCCTTTGTGCGCTTGGGGCTGGGGGTGTGCCTCATAGCCAAAAGCGGCTGCCACCACGGTGGCTGATTCATAATCAATGACCTGATTGATGTTAGCCATGATGCCCTGGCGCATCAATTGCTTGATGACATCTATGCCACTGACGCCGAGAAGGTCACCAAGCTGCTTCACACTCAGCGCGCTCGGTAGCTCAATGGTGCGCGCTTTCGCTGGTGAAGCCCCGCCGCCAGCCGACCCCGGAGCACCCCCCGGCTTACTGGTCATGACCACTGACCTGCTCCTTTAGCAACTCCCGTACGGAGTCAATAAGTTGTTCGCGATTTTCCCGAGTGAGGCTGGTCCTCAAGGCATACTCCAGTCGGCCACTCTTCAGTCCGGTCTCCCAGCAGTCTGGCGCCGGGCAAAGATAAGCACCCCGCCCGGTTTTCTTGCCGCTGGTATCAACCTCCACTGCCTTGCCCGCCACACTCACCAGGCGGACTAACTCTCGCTTCGGCCTAACCTGACGGCAAGCCACGCAGGTCCGCTGTGGTATCCGCTTAACGGGGCGGCTAATATTCTTCTTCATCACCCAAGCCCACATCGCGGCGCACCCGTTTGCCGCCAGTGTCTTCCTCATTCTCTCGACCGGGATGGGTCTTTTTCTTTTTCTTTTTCTTAGCCGGCGCCTTCGTTGCCGTCGGCCCCATGATATCTTCCGCAAAGCGGAGCTTTGACCGCTCCGCAGCCGGAGATTTGAAAGAAGGCGTGGCGAAGGGGAACGCTGGCTCAAGCGGCGCTAGAGGCTTGGTGGTTTCGGCCGCGGCTAAGGCTGGTTCCGGCTCAGCCGAAATTCCAGCCGTCACTTCCTCAGCCACGACAGCTTCCTCTCCAGTTACTTCTTCGGCGGCTTCCGTTTCTGCTACGGTCGCTGCTTCAGCCTGTGCCACTTTTTCGGCTTCAGCCGCGGCTCTCTCCGCCTCAGCGGCTGAGGCACTCTTAATATCAATGCGCCAGGCACTGAGCTTGGCGGCCAGCCTGACATTCTGTCCCTCTTTGCCGATAGCTAAAGAAAGCTGGCGGTCCGGGACTACCACTGTGGCCACGCCGTCGCCCTTGTGCAACTCAACGCTTGCGATTTGAGCCGGGCTGAGGGCATTGGCGATGAAGGCGGCTACTTCTGGACTCCAGGCAACCACGTCTATTTTTTCACCATTGAGTTCGGTGACGATATTCTGTATTCGGATGCCGCGTAATCCCACGCAACAGCCGACCGGGTCAACCCCTTTCTGGCGTGCGGCGACGGCTACTTTGCTCCGCGAACCGGCCTCACGGGCGATTGACTTCACCTCGACCGTCCCGTTATAAATCTCCGGCACCTCAGTCTCAAAGAGGCGGCGCACCAAATCCGGGTGCGACCGAGACACAATAACCCGAGGTCCCTTATTGGTCTTAACCACCTCCAAGATGATAACCTTGAGTCGCTGACCCACTCGGTACCTTTCACTCGGCACCTGCTCCGTTCCCGGCAATATGGCCTCCGTCCGACCCAGGTCAACAAAAATTTGCCTTGGCTCAACGCGCTGGACCAGTCCGGTAATCAGAGCGCCTTCGCGACCAGCGTACTCTTCCAGAATGGCGCTATGTTCCGCTTCGTGAAGTCGCTGCAGGATAACCTGCTTCGCCGTCTGTGCGGCAATGCGTCCGGCGTTGTGTGGGGTGGCCTCCACCATCACAGAGTCGCCAACCTTGACATCTGCTTTAATCCGGCGCGCCTCGTCTAGGAATATCTCCGCGCGTGTATCCTGAACTCGCTCCACCGTCACCTTCTCGGCCCACACTTGGACTTTGCCACTGGACAGGCTAATCTTGACCGACACGTTCTGATTTGGGGCAAAGTTATCCTTCCGGTAGGCCGATACCAGTGCTGCCTCTACCGCCGCAATAACCACCTCCTTCGGCAGATTCTTTTCCGCCGAGAGCTGGGTGATAGCGAGTAGAAAGTCACTCTTCATTTCGAGTCAGCCCCCTCCATCCCGCAGTTTCCAATACAACAAAAAAGTGGGAACGAAACCCCACTCAATCACTCTTTGAAGTATATCATAAACATGGTTATGATGCAAGTCGGCGGTTTTCGGGTTTTATTTGTATTTGGTTGTTCTGTCATTGCTCGCCCCGATTTATCGGGGCGAGCAATCTTATAGGTGAAAGGTGGAGATTGCCATGAGCACTAGCGTACCCTCGCAATGATAGGGCGCATTGATTGCCGATTACCTGCAACCAAAACCAAACA
>CAYGYD010000017.1:0-22085 GCA_964354005.1 uncultured Dehalococcoidales bacterium
GATGGCATCGTTGACCGCACTAACCAACCGCATCGTTGACGGCGCCGACTGACCGCATCGTCATCCAGGTAGAGCAACCGTATCGTCAGGCCGGAGGTGACCTTTGACTACTTCGAGCTACTTCGGGCTACTAGAGGCCACATCTCACTTTAGAACTCAAAGAGCGTTGGTTGCAAGAGCTCCTGGCGGGCAGCTTCCTCTTCCCGCTTTTCCCGTCTCTCCGTCCTGTCCCGCTCCTGCCTGTGGTTCGTGCGCGTCTGGTATATCCAGTCCTTGAGGCGCTTGAGGTCTCTCATCTGCCCATCGTCTAGCTTGTCTACCCGGATGTCGTCGGGCATTGTAATGCCCGAATCCTTTGTTCGCTGTTTCTCGTAGGTTTTCGTTGCGATATAAAGGTAGATTTGCTGCCAATCGTGGTCCATGGGCTGAGTCAGGGAAGCCGTCATAAGATAGGCGCAGGCTTCGGCGTCCGTACCAGTCATACGTCCGGTCTTGAGAGCCTCCACATTCATAATCAGGCGTTCGAGCGTAATAGATGTTTTTAGCCACTCAGGAAGGGTATCGCCCCAGCCCCCGGGAAAGACGATGATGGGGTCTGTTAAGGCACCCACGATGTCGGAAATGCCTTTCTCAACCTGCTTTTCAGTTGTCAATAGTTCCCTCCTTTCTTCAGACTATTTTGGGCTACTTTGAGCCGTTTGAGGCGACTTTGGGCTAAGATGGCACAGTTAGCTCAAAAGCCTCTTTGATAGCCTTCTCTATGGCGGTTTTGACGTCCTCTTGGACCGGTGGGTTGCGCCAACCTACGACCTCGCCGTTGAGGTCTATGGCAACGGCCGCCCAGACCTCAAAAGCATCGTGGATGACAAACCAGCACCCCGAAGTGGCCGTAGGGATGTGGGTAACCGTGTATTTGTGCCCCAAAGCCTCTATTTCCGCCTGATGAAGCATCACTTCTTTAACCATATATGCCCTCCTTCTCTGCTATACGAATCATTCACTATCGAAGTTCCCAGGCTGGAATCGGTAAGCTGAGTTGCTCGCCCTGGTTGCGGGCAACCGCTACAATACGTCTGATTCCCTCGGCCTCGCTCTTGCAGTACGCCTCCCCGTACCACTTAAGGAAGTCCCGGTCAAACTCGCACCGGTCGGCCCATCTCAGGTTATAGTCAGGGTCCTCGCTGTACTCAGAGGTCTGTAGTTTCTCCCGGAAGAGATCAAGGTCGGCATATTCACACTGGAATCCCTGCAGGTCGTAATGGGCGATGAACCCCATGTTCTGAGTAATGAAGTTATAGGTAGCCTTCGTTAAGAGACGGATATCTCCCTCCTGGAAGACCTGGCGGATGTTCCTTTCAAGGTAATCAACATTGTAGGGCTTCCATTTACCCTCTTCGTATTTAGGCATAGCTCAGCCCTCCCTCTCTAAAAGAAATCATCTGGGAAAGCCTCTTTGATGGCCTTCTCAATGGCGGTCTTGGCATCCTCCTGGTCCGGTGGGTTGCGCCAACCTACGACCTCACCGTCAAGGTCTATGGCCACGGCCGCCCAGACCTCAAAAGCATCGTGGATGACATACCAGCACCCCGAAGTGGCCGTAGGGATGTGGGTAACCGTGTATTTGTGCTCCAAAGCCTCTATTTCCGCCTGATGAAGCACCACTTCTTTAACCATATCTCCCCTCCATCTCCGCTATCCTCGTAAGATAGCGATTGCTAGGTAAGCTGGGGAGGGGGCCGGGACCATACCGCCCCCCTCCCCCACGGGCATTTTTCACCATTGCACGACCATGGGCATGATAATGACTCTCGGGTTCTTCTGGTGCTGGAAGACTACCGGGGTGCCTTCAGCGCCAAAAGAGATGGTCACTAGCCCATCTTTGCCCTTGAGGTAGTCAAGGAGATAGGTCGCACTAAGACCCACCTTGCTCGGGGCTCCCTGGGAAGCAAGCGTCTTTACCGAGGACTCCACTTCCTGTTCGTCTTTCCTGGCGGAGATTTGGACTGTGTCGTCCTTAAAGACCATGCGGATAATCCCCGAGCCATCCTTGGCAAGGCTCGCGGCACGGCGCACGGCGAGTTCGAGTTCTGTGGCCATAACATGCGTCTGAAAGGCCGGCTCTTCTTTCGGGATTAGTTTGAGCCATGCCGGCGGAGAGCCCTGGATTAGCTTGACGACGGCGGTCGCTGCATCCCCAAAGACAAACCTCAGCCCCGTCTGGCCATCGAAGCCGACTGTGACTAGCTTCTTCGCCAGTACCACTGGTATCAAGGAATCGGAGCGCGGTGGGGTACGCGGCGTCTTCTCCCAGAGCAGATTGAGGGCAGTTACGGAACTCGAAGGCAGTATTGCCGTGATGTTCTGGGGGAAAGAGAGGCCCATCACCTGGTATGCCATTCGGTACCCATCGCCAGCTGCGACTTCAACCGGCTCACCCAGGACCAGCGTGACTCCATTCAGCACCGCACGGCTTGTTTCTGTGGAAACATAAGGTAGAACTGAGACTAGGGCGGGAATCAGGACATCGCTATCAAGCGATGCCTCAGCCACAGGAACAAACTCAGGCACTGCCGGGAAATCTAGCACGTCCTTAGAAACGAAGCTCGAGCTGCCCTCTGACCATTTCAGGGACACCTTGCCATCCTTGGGCTCGATGTGGAGATACTCCCCACCCCGGGTAAACTGGAGCATCTTGACAACGTCTGCATAGGGGAGCAAGCAGGGGGTATCCACTTCAGGCAGTCGAACTATCACCATAGTCTCGAGGTCGGTGGCCACCGCCTGTCCATCCTTGAGCAGGATGTTGGTGAGGATTGGGAGACTGGTCTTTCGCGGGACTGCCGGTTTCAGCAATCCCAGCACTTCTCGAAACCTAGTAACCTGGACATCCATTCTTATCACCTCCTTTCTAGCCTGTACTCTTCAGCGCCGGTAGGCTAACATCCGGCGGAACTGGTGCTTGCCGGCGGGCACCAGTTTTCGACAATTTTCTAAAAGAAGCTCGGCTGGGCTTTTGGCTTGGCGGGACCGGCAACCACCGGCGTGCGAGCTGGAGCCGTGCTGGGCGGTGGCGCGGGTAAATCGGCCTTCGGGTATCTGGGGTTTGCGTCCCACTTGAGGTTTGCTTCTGCGAGAAGAACAGGGACTAGCTGCAGGGCATCGGCCAGGGTGCCTTGCGAAGTCTGATATACCGGGTCGCAGTCGGGGGACTGGACTCCCAGCATGATGCGGTCGGCCTTCATGATGATTATTACCTTTATTTCACTCCGCGCCTGCCCGGGTTTCCGGTTCTCCTTGACCTCTTCTGCTTCCGGTGTCTCCTGCTCTCCTGTTTCCGCCTCAGGACTGTCATCCCCTGGGACTTGTGAGGTTTGTTCAATGTCAGCCATAAATCACCTCCTTTCTAATGAATATCTTCTGCCTACGGAGCAACCTTCCATGATTAGGGTATCGACCTTCACCCCGCACATTCGAGCGACTGTCTCGGGTTCAGCGGGAACCATCTGCAGCGTGCCCGCTTCTAAGTCAATGTAGGCGCCCATCCAGGTCAGCGTGCCTTTCAGCATCCGGTGCATGAATTCCAACACCAGTGTCGCCATAGCCTGATTGATTACTGGCCCCTGCTCCTCGGTAGCGACCGCCTCGGCGCAATCCCGGTTATCAGGTTCCTTTCTGGTCGGCGGCGCCAGCAAGCCGGGGAGCTGCCACGTCGGTATCGGCAGCCGTATCACCTCCCTGGACTCCTCAATAAACGACCCCTTCAGGGATTGCCCATCGTTGGCATTACCAAGGAGAACCTGTCCTGAGGCAACCCCGTTGCCGGCATCCAGCCACCAGTTGCCAAACTTCAGGGTTTCACCGATGGCTCGCCTGGCCTGGGCATTGTCTACACAGCCAATAACAATTCCCTGGACAGCGGGGCGGTATAGGCCGTTGCCAAATTCCTCATAGCCCAGGTCATGCATATAGGGGTAGACGCTAAACCCAATGCGCCTACCGAACTGGCGAGCCAGGCGCTCCGCTAGTGCTTGGGACTTGAACTTACCCATGTCGCCCGCGTAGAAATTCTGCCTTACCAGGTTATGCGGCTCAACCCGGTCAGGGTCAATGAGTATGATAGGTATGTCGCTACCACTAAGCAGGCGGCACAAGCCTTCAGCGACGAAGCCCCCAGTTCCACCACAGCCCACGACTACGATGTTGAAGTTCTGCACCATCAGCTTCAGGGATATGGTGTACGTCACATTCGCTTATCACCTCCTTTCCTTCGTATTCCACTGCCCCGGTCAGTGAGCCGTCGAAGACGTCTTTCCACACTAAAGCTTTGAAGTAGCCGTAAACTCCCACTCTCAGCTTGACCACGGGGGTAGCGTTCAATTTGCCGACGACTCCATACAATTTCAGCCCTTTCTCATCCGTATCGTCCTGAGGACTGAATTTTGCTCCCATATGACCATGGGAGTGGAGGTCGAGCACGACAGACTCCCCAACCTCGTAGACGACGCTGCCGCCGTTACTGTCCTGCACCGGCGCATAAAAGTGATAGCCGGCGGAGGCAATCACGGCGACATAGTGCTCTCTGTCGGGGTCTGCCAGAAAGGTGTCGAGTGCCAGGTCAAAGAAGCGCTGCGGGATGCTTCCGTATGTCAGGGTAATCTTCGTCTCCATGGGCGCCAGCCCTCTGACTTCACACTCGGTGACCGGCACCCGGGCGGCGATTAGAGGGCTCTCGGCCTCGATGAATAGGCCGTTGGCTGCCAGAATATAATTATAGTAGAGGCCCCTTTCACCGGTGAGCCCGTCAGGGTAATTTACCAGGTACCCGACCGTTTTCACCTGTCACATCTCCATATTCAAAAGGTCTTTTATCATTCCGATCCGGACCAGGTCTCCGGTCGGGAATTTCGTCTTATTCTCCAGGGACTCCCAGAGACGGACGACGTTATTCGGGTGCTCCTTTGACCTGTTTTTGAGGTGGGCGGATGCGGTGAAGAAAGAGGTGAAGAAAGAGTGCACCATATCCGCGACCCTCGTGGGATAACGGTGAGTGCCGGCACAGGACCGGCCGTCTTCATGGATGTTGCACAGGGGGGCATTATAAACGTCATCCGTCTCCCTTGTTGGTTTCTTCTTCACCGCATAGACCCACGGCGCTTTGCCAGGAGAGCAGAGGAATATGAGACCAGGCATGGGTATGTTGAAACGCCGCGGAGGCGTCTTGACATCAAGCTCCAGGGCGACCTTCCACATCTTTGGTTCCACATAGATTGCGAATACCGGCCCGCCCCGGGTATTACGCCACCATATAGTTCCTGGGGGCAGTAATCCAGTACCGAAGGCTAAGTCATTGGCCAGGGCATGTGCCACGTCCATTGCCGAGACTACCTTGGTCGTTGCGACTTCTGCATCGTAGATATTCAGCACTACGGCCTGGTGGTAGAAGTCAACGCGGACCCTGAGCTTATCCGGTGGGATGCCGAGCTCCTCGGGTACGGCCCAGTTAAAGCCAGGTGTCTTCTTCATCTTTTTAATCGCCTCCTTTCTTTAATCAAGGGCCAGGGCTAGTTGTTCTTTAGGGATAATCAGGTCATGATTATCGAGCAGCAGAGCCATGAGCTTCCTGAAGGTCCTCTCCGAGTCCTGCTCAAGCAGGAGCGCTACTCGATGAATCTTGTCCAGAATCTCGCAAGACGCCTTCCAGTCATCAGTCATTTCCTCGACTCGCTCCGGGCTCCATTCCATCGACTCGCCCATCTCGAGAGATTCGCCCTGGGCGTCGAGATGGTAGCAGCCGGTGTTACTGGATATCCAGTCCGCGAATTCCCCTATCCCCTCGAACTCGGTGCCATCGGTTATTCTGTGCAAGTCTGCAGCGGACCAGCCCTTATCAGGTATCAAACGGGGCAGCCCTTCACCCACCAGCTCACCTACCGCCTCGAGGATAGGGACTCGCCCGCCTGGCATCTCAGACACTTCCTCATCCATCTCCATACCTTCGGGGTCTTCATCCCAGGGGCACTCTACCAGTGAAAGAAGCAGGATGTAGCCCTTCCTGAACTCCGTAAACCTGTGATAACCTTCGTAGGAGAAGCCTATCGGCTGCATGGGGATTCTGGAGAGAAGGTCACCGATGGTGAATTCATCCGAGCGGGTGTCTTCAGAGAGCGGGAAGTATTTTCCGCTAAAGAGCTGGCTGAATCTCTGAGCCCGCTGGTTCAGGTCCTCCGCCATAATGTTGACTTCATACTCCGGCAGGTACCCTCTCACCAGCTCGCGAAAACCCACAAACGTTTCGCTCTGTTCAAGAAGCTCAACGAAGTATGCCAGTGAAGGGGGCCCGCCGATGAGCTTCCGTGCGAGGACAGCTAGCGGAAAGACTGGGGGCGGTTTAACCTCCTTTGTCTCTTCAGATACCCGCACGGATGGTGACCTATCCTCGTTAGCCAGAGCAACCGCTCTAAGATGGGCCTGCTCGTTCAATTGTCTCAGGGCTTCAAGGTCATACATCTTCTTCTCGGGCGACTAGCTTCTTCAAGGTATCCACCGCCATCAATGTGTGGGAGCCATACATCTTCGCCTCGGCGATGGCCAAGTTGACTTCCGGCTGGATGTCGGCCACCTTCTCATAGTCGAGCTCCCCGTCTTTCATGGGGACACTATTGGCCAGCTCAATTATTCGGAGGCTTGTTGGGGGCACTCGTTTTAAGGCATTAACAACCCTCTCTATATACTCTGATTCATTCATATCACCCCTTCGTACCCACGCGTCTGTTGAACTCGATAATGTCGTCGTTGCCCCGCTTCGATTGCTTCACCTCGGCATTACTTAATTCCGGAAAGAAAGCGCTCATGTTCTGGCGGACCTCGTCGACTGACATCTTCGGGTCGGGGTCTGGAAATTCCCTGCCGTCATAGACAAAGACTCTCACGGTTCACCTCCTTCTACTTTATTTTCCCAGTGTGTTTGCCGGCTTGTTCACCAAAGAACATTCCAACCTTGATTGCCTCAGTTGGTGAGACCAGGTCGAGTTTGACAGCCTCTTCAAATAGGTCGTCTATCTGTCCGATGAGTTTGCTCTGTTCTTCGGTATATCCGAGCTCCTTGCAAGCATTGACTGTCCCTTGGGTCATCTCTCTCACCTCCTTTCCTAGTAGTCTTCCGGGAAGAGAACGGTCGTAACGGAACGGTCGGCCTTGGTGATAATCCAAATTTTGGGCAACCGCCAGTGCTGATAGGCTGAGAGCAAGCGCGAGCCGTCCTTCAACGCCAGCTCGTTTTGTTGTCTGTCTTCCGGGGAGAGATTTCCCCAGTCTCCCCTGGCGTGCCGCTTCAGACTGCTGGTGACAAAGTAGGCGAAGTCGCTCTTCACCACTGTCCACTCGTAGACCGCGCTGGTGAGCACGAGTCGCCCCATTGAGAACTGAGCCATCGAGCACCCCCTAGCTCCTGAGAGTCATATTGATGGCTTCTTTCATTACCTCAGACCAGCACCCCAGTCCCCATTCCACGCCTTTCTTCACCTGGGCGAGGATATCATCGGTTATTGCCTCCGGAGCTATACCCATCTCCCTGGCGCACCCGATGACATCCTCTTTGCTGAGAACAAAAATAGTGTTCGGGTCGCTCATTGTTCACCTGCTCTCTCTTTTGCTTGGCCTTTTCCCATGTCAAAGAGCACCTCCTGGGCCATATTCCGGGTGGCTTCAGGAGTTTCACGGGCCGTAACCAAGCGGTGGAGTTCTGTCGTGGATTTTCGGCGCAGTTTTGCCCTTAGTTCATTTTGCTCGGTCATAGATTGCCTCCTCCAAAATAAAAGCTACCCTGTATCGGGTAGCTTGCGTTCTATTGAGGGGGGCTTCACGCTGTCTGGTAAAAGACAAAGAGACACCCCGTTGTAAGAGGTGTCTCTTTGTCTTCCGCTAGTGGTCTAGGTAGTGTCTGACCGCCATATAACAGAGCCTTTCAATCTTGCTCTGTGTCTCCACTGGTAGAGCCTTTCCGTATCGTATAGCCTTGCGCCTCTTTGACTTGCTGACACTTCTGAGGGTATCGCCCAAGTCCACGAATAGGCTGAGGTAGCTTGATGGTAGCCTGACTTTGGCAAAGGGCGTGAAAGTCAGCCCACTGATGCCCAAGCCGATGAGGTAGTAAAGAGGCTGGTCAGCGAAAAATATGTCTTTGGCTATTGCGTCAAACTGTCCCTGTATCGGGTAGTGCCTTTCGGCTTGTCTGTGGAAAATCTGACGCTCCGCTTGCCATTCGGCTTGTGTCTGCGCCTTATCATCGCTTGTCCAGTCGCCAATCAGGTTTTCAATATAAATCTGGTAGTGGTGTTCTGGTATCAGGCAACCTTTATGACCAAAGACGCAGAAGCCTTTACTGACTACAAAAAGCCTTACCAGATGGGTTTGGCGTTCAGGCGTTACCCAGTTCGGGTAATGCCTTGCCATATTCCCCCCTTTCTGTCCAGAGCGAGACTTGACGCACTATCCGCCATAATGTTCTTACGCCCCGACTCCAGCAAGCTCTCCAGCTTGCTCTGTGGCTGGCTCTTTTGCTGGCTCAGAGGCGGTGGCCTTCTCCATCGCCTCAAGAATAGCCTTCTGAAGGCTCTCTCTGTCCTTTGTAAGGAAAGGCTCACCCGCTTCCCTTGCCATCAACACCTGCGCCTTATAGCCTTCGGTGTTATCGGCAATAACACCGCCAGCATAGGCGAGCAGACCAGCCGTGAAGTTTTCCCTGACCATTCGCACAGTATCCGCAATCGCTTTGACGATTTTGGTAATAGGGCGACCAGTCTTTGAGAACTTGACCGAGCCGTCAGTGTCATAGGCAAGGCGTATGGGTGCGCCCAGAGCCTCAGAGGGGATGCGGGTATCGCCCATCACATTGGTGGCCGTCAAGAACGGTAGCCATACCGTCTCAAGGTCAATGCTCCAGACTTTACGGCCTGCGGGCTTCCTGCCATTCGGAATGAGTAGCGACTTGATATAATTCGGCGTTTCCATCTTTTCACCTTCCTTGTTGTTTATTTGGTGGATGGTGCGCCAAGTGTCGCTCTGGACTTGTTTTATGGTCGGTTGACTATCGCCTTTCGGCCTGTCCCGTGGTGCGGGATAAGCCTATTCGGTGGTAGTTGTGCCTCAGTCATACTCTTGACTGAGTAACCAACTTTTGTTAAGGTGCGGTGCGTGGTGTGCGCTGTGTCTACTGATAATACTGCTATTGGGGGGGTGAAAAGTGTCTAGTTAAAGTAGTCTTTTTTGCTCTCTCTTTCGCCACCTGCCGAGATAGAGTTTATCGGCATTGTCTAGCGATATGCCGTCTAGTCTTTTTTGGGCTATGGCTATGAGCCTGTTTGGGCATCCAGCTAGGAAGGTCTTGGCATCCAGCAGAGCGTCTAGGTCTATTGGCTGGTCATCGGCTACCAGTTCTTTAAGCTCGGTTAAACCGCCCTCTCCGTCATCAATCTGTGTCTCTAGGGTCAGTGTGGGTCTAGGCACTTTCCGCTTGCGCCAGTAGAGAGCCACCATCAGAGAGGCAATCCGATAGGCTCTCAATTCGGGTAGGGGCTTACCATCACGCCTCTCAGCGTGGTCAAGCTCAATCATTATATCGTGGAGCGTGTCTTGTCTGTCCTCAATCGGCACACGCTTGGCGTAAGCGGTTGCTATCCTGTGGTAAAATTGCCATCTGCCCTCAAGCTGGTCTGTCATAGTCGCTCCCCCTTTCCAAAATCCGGCATTTTGAGCGTGGATAAAATGCGAGGACTAGCGGGATGATTGCGCTAGTCTCAGACTGGTAAGGTGCGCTGAGGCGGAACGGTATAGTCATACCGTTCCGTTTAGCCTCAGAATGAGTGTAAGGCTAGGCAAGGTCAAAAGTCAAGAGGGCGTCAGGCGTGGCCGTCAAAAGCTCTGAAAAAATAGCTCCAGCGGTTAGCAGGAGCTATCGGGATGACTGGGGGAAAAATCCTTTTTCGTGGGGAACATTGAGGGGACGACCGCCTGGCAGATTGGGTCGGACGATCCCCTTTTATCCCCTCGCAGATCCCCTCCCGGGTACCGATGTGCCCCCTCTCCTTTGAAGGAGAGGGGGCGTAGACGCTCTTCCGAAAAACAAAGAGGGGCTTCGCCCCTCTTTTCTATCCAGCTATCGGTTAGCGCTAGCCTACTATGCTAACCAGAGGCTAATTCCCCTCAGTTGTCCGTGCTAACTAGTTAGCGCTAACTAACTTGCTAACCAGCCTGGCAGGTTAGCAGAAAGGTTAGCGTTATAGCTGGTGCTATCCAGCCTGTGCTAACCTAGTGCTAACCTGGTGCTATCCAGATAGCGCTATGTGCCCTGTTATCCAGCCTGGTAAAATAGCGGTAAAAATAGCGCTATCCCTAGCGCTATTCTACCTGTGCCGTCCTCCGCTTTGAACACTGTTGTGTCCTGACTCTCAGGGCTTTACCCCCTTCCACCAGGCTAGGAAGGGGTGAATGGGCAGTATGGCTTTGTCCAGATCAAAAGAGCTCTCTGACCGGCGGTCGTGGCTGATGTAGGTGCCGGCCATGGCTGCCCCGCCTGCCTCCCGACCGACCCGGGCTTCGGACCAGCCCATCCATTCCCCCAGGTAAGACTTGCGCAGGCGGTGAACGGCTATAACATGCTCGAGCTCGTCCGAGAGGCAACGGCGAATGGCATGGAATGACGCGCCGCCGGGGCGCCGCACTTTGGCCTTGTCACAGATATGGTCGAAAAGTCTGGCGAGGCTCGTCTTAGAGCTAATGGTAGGCCGAGCGCCTGAAAACAGTGGCTTGAGCTCGTCTGGAATGAGCCTTTTCACCGGTCTTTCCCGTTTCGCCTTGTGAAAGTTGATGACCTGGCCATCGTAGTCCCTTTTAGTGATCCGGCAGAGCTCGATGCTTCTCAGTCCCCATATCGTGGAGCATGCCAGGTAGAATTTCTCGGGACGGGTATAAAGGGGATGTGACTTTACCAACTTCTCTATCTCTTCTAGGGTGAAGGCTGGCCGGGCTGGTTGTTCATAGGTAGTGGGGACATCTTCTCTCTGGAATTGCCAGTCCCAGTGGTTAGCCTGTGCCAGCTTCTTCAGGTGATAAAACTCCTTGGCCAGGGTTCGCTCCGAGATGTTCTGGCGCCGGCGGGCCATAAAGTAGCGGCGGAAGTCGTCCTCTGTTGGCGCCTTGATACTACCCAGGATGCTGAAGAATTGCACGGCGGTCTGCAAGTAAGAGCTGAGGGTAGCCGGGGACCTCAGTCGCGGCGAGGAAAGGCGTATCACCAGCTTCTTCACCGGCTCCGGCAGCCGGTTGAATTCCTCCTCACTCACGCCCTCGGGTGTCAGTGTCTCGGGTTGCCCTCGGGCAGTACTGCGGTTGGCTCTTTTGTTAGCAGCCATGGTCCTATTCCTGACTGTCATGACTTACTCCTTTCCAGAACTTGCCCCTCGCGGACCTCTAGGCCCAGCCCGAGACAGATGCCGTTGCGGAAGGCATTCAGGATGATGTTATTGGTTGACTGATTGTGCTCCCGGCCAGCTTTGGCCAGCGCCTGGGCAGACATCAGCGCGAAGTTTTGGAGAATAGCCGTCTCCTGTGGAGTCAGGGTAGATACCAGATGGTCACCCTCCGTCTGCTTTCTGAGTAGTGTCTCAAGGTTAAGCATCGGGTTTACCTCCCTGGTCACAGCATGGGTCGTCCTGGGTCAACAAATGGGCAGGGCTTTTCTTTGCAGCGATCAATCATGGGGTCCTGACGGGGCACATACTCGGAGCACTTCATGCACTCGCCAGTATCGAGTCCCTGCCGGCAGCTGTCTTCCTCGCGATTGTAGCTTGAGCAGGGAATCATGTGGGTGTAGGGAATCATGTGGGTGTAAGGATTGAGGGTTGTTTCAAGCTCATCGAGCATTGAGAGTAGTAGACAGGGCGGACCAGTGCTGACAGCCTGAATGTAGAGCTGGCCGGCCCGCTGCCAGTTTTCCAGTGTGCGGAACTCCCTCTTCTCCACTATATCTTTGAGTAGCTTGTGGAAGCGGCGATGAGGATGTTCCTCTGATTGGGTAAGAATCTCCTTGAGCTGGTCTTCTATCTTTGGGTTGAGTTCTGTCATAGTTCTATCGCCTCCTACCTATAATACTGCGGGGGAGGGCTAAAAAGTGTCATTTTTCTGAAAAGAAAGGCTGACGGTAGAAATCTACCGTCTATTCTATACCTTCTCCCCTTCCCCTTGTAAAGGGAAGGTGCCATAATCCTTAAAAAGAAGCGGACATAACCCTGCCGAAGTTCACTGGATACGATGATCTTCTGGCTGACGTCCGCGGGGACCGCCGCTTCCATTCAAGAAGAAACCTCGTCCAGCCGGATTACTCCTTGGTAGGAAATTGCCGATGCCCTCTTCGGGGCGCCCGACTTTGTATCTTGTGCCCAGGATTTTGGCCACGAGTTCGCCCCCTACCACGAGAAGGTCGGCGACCACTGGAATTGGGTGACTTCAAAAATACGTATACCATCCCTAGCCAGTAGGGCAATAAAAGCCCTATTCCTGGGATTGCGAGCATTGCCAATTAGCCTATCCAAATCCGAGGGCTCAAGGTTGCCTTTCAAGTCTCGGACCGCTGATATATAAGCAGCCATGGGTTCACTACCTTAATTATCGTAAGTGCCTTTCCAAAAGTATCCCAACCTGTAAACCACTGTCTAACTCACACCCGTAGCCGAAAAGATAAACCGGGTGTGTTTGTGACTATTTAAACAAAAGTGCCCCCCTTGCCTCATGACCACAAGGGGGGCACTGTAACTGGCAGATAAAAGGGCAGGCTATATGTGCTTTTGTATCCTGAACATCATCGTACCACGGCTAGCCCATGATGCCTGAACCCCTATCTTCCGGAGGTGGCTAATTAGTTGTTCTCCCCTTCGGGAGGCTACTTTCCTTCTCCTCGTCCAGACGTATATCAAATAAGAGGCGACGGCAGCCACCGCTATCTCGCCAATGATGGTTGGCCATTCCATATTTACTTCCCCCTCCACACAGCATATTTCAAAACGCGTGCTCTACTCTCGACCACTACATTTGTTTGCCCCAATCGTGGCACTCGATACCTACTCTTTCAATATATTACCACTTCCCTCTTGATTGTAGTAACTACATTCCGCACGCCCAAAGGTTAATGCGCTTATGCTGCATGATGCACAAACTGGCTAAATGTTACCACAGGCTGAATCCACCCATTGACCTGGAGAGACGTGGCGTCTGCGGCTAGGGGCAGGACTACTATGCGCCAGACCAGAGACCATAATCCCGGAACCACAGCCTAGACCGGTTAAGAGCTTTCATAGCAATGCAGTGTCTATATCACTACCGAAGGCAAGCCGCCCAACGCATTCTGGCTTAAGGGCCCTCCTCGTTTTTCCTAGAGCTCGTCCTGCGGAGACTCCTAGCCTGGTTTAGCCGCTTGGCCACGTCGTCTCCGCCACATTACACCATAGATGACCCCGCCAAGGACGATAACTCCTCCGATGACGATTCCAAGTGTAATTAACCAGTTAAATTGCTGCGGTGCCGCTTGTGACGCTGGTGTGGGTGTCAACGCGGGAGCCGTGGTCGGCGAGACCGCTTCTACGGGCTTCTCAACGACAAACGAGGCGGCGAGGCCATTAAGGTCCACCCTGTAGGTTTCTGGCACAGTCTTCTTCAGAGCGAAGCTAACCGTCAGGCTGTCACCCGGGTCAAGAGCAACATATTTGGTGCTTTCCTGCACACCGTTGACACTCAGAACCACATCATAGCCGCCGCTACTGCCACCGGTGTTAGTAACCCTGGCGGAAATTGTCACCTCTTCGCCGGGTTCACAGGTGGTGGGAGCAACTGTCAGGTCTGACACCGTGAAGCTTGCCGGTGCCGGTGGCAGTGACGGGGCTGGCAACTTGCTTATCACGGCGAACCGACTGAAGTGGTCGACCAGCGTACTTACCGTATTCGCCTGGGTATCGACCTTGCTGGTCAAGCCCTTCCACGCGTTGCCGTCCCAGAGGGCAATATAGAGTTCAGCCGCCTTGCTACCAGCAGGTAACGCCTGGGGGTCAAACTTCATGGTCAAGGTGATTGCCGGGCTAAAGGTTGCCTCCTCAGGCTGAATATCGTAGACCAGGCTGACAATTTTGGCATCGGTTGGCGCCGGTGGCTGTTCGGTCATCTTCAAAATGCCGATCTGGATGAGTCGCCACCCGCCTTTGTCTTTGGCCACCGTACCCTTATCGATAGTGAGCTGTACATTCCCATCCTCAGACTTGATGCTGGCAGCCACAATGAAGACACCATCAAAGTCGATGTAAGGAATTATGCTAGTAAACCCTGGAGTTGGCGGTGCGCCGCCACCCCCACCGCCACCGCCACCGCCTCCAGCAGCCGCTGAGGTGGTAAAGCTCTTCTCAATACCATTGCTTGTGCCGTGGCCAACTGCCTTGGCACGGAAGTAATAGACTGTGCTGGGTGATAGGCTACCCAAGTCATAGTAAAAGGTAACATTGGCAATCACCATCTGAATGGGAGTCTCGCTGGTGAGGTTGCCTGAACTCGTCCCCCACATGAAGGAGACATTGGCCGAACTGGCTGTCCCTGGGTCGGTGAGGGTACCGTTTAACCAGGCGGAGAAAGAACTAACATTGGTGGCACTGTCAGTGGTGACTGATGGCGCGACAGGTGTTAGGGTGGTAAAGCTCTCCTCAGTACCATAGTTGGTGCCGTGGCCAACTGCCTTGGCGCAGAAATAATAGGTGGTATTGTCTGACAGACTGCCCAGGTCATAGTAGAAGGTAACATTGGCCATCACCGTCTGGACGGGAGTCTCGCTGGTGAGGTTGCCTGAACTCGTCCCCCACATGAAGGAGACATTGGCTGAACTGGCCGTCCCCAGGTCGGTGAGAGTGCCATTCAACCGGGCAGAGAAAGGGCCAACACCGGTGGCATTATCAGTGGTCACCGATGGAGGGACAGGTGTTAGGGTGGTAAAGCTCTCCTCAGTACCGTAGCTGGTGCCGTTGCCCAATGCCTTCGCCCGGAAGTAGTAGGTCCTATTGGGCAATAGCCCCGTTAGATTCGCACTGAAGATGCCTGTGCTGTTTATCAACACGACAGCTGTCTCGTAGGTAAGATTGCCCGAGTTAAGCCCCCATTCGAATGAGACGCTGGCCGACGACTGGCCGCTCAGGCTATTCAGAGTCCCATTGAGGACTGCGGAACTCGGGCTGATACTAGTGGCGTCATTGGTAACCACTGTTCCCGCGCAGGCGAAAACCTGTACTCGCGAGTTGCCGGTATCGGCAACATAGACATTGCCTGAAGTATCAACGGCGAGGCCTTGAGGCACCCGGAACTGGCCATCGCCGCTGCCACCTTGACCCCACCTGGTAATGAATGTCCCGCTATCGCTGAACTTCTGGATACGACCCCTGTTCATGTTGTTCCCATCTGCAACATAGACATTGCCGTACGCATCTACGGCCACGCCCACCAGCTCCGGATACGGCTGAAACTGGAACTGACCGTCACCGCTCCCGGGCGTGCCCCAGCTCGCCAGAAGGGTGCCGTTATCGCTGAATTTCTGGACACGGCTGTTGTACCAGTCAACCAGATAGATATTGCCCAAGGGGTCCAGGGCGATGCCTGATGGAATAAATGGCACGACCCACTTGGTAATGAAGCTGCCAGAACCGGTGAACTTCTGAACACGACTACTGTTCCACTCGACAACATAGACGTTACCTGAAGAATCAACCGCCACGCCATTGGGCGAAGTGAAGTGGCCGTCACCGGTACCGAGCGAACCCCACTTGGTGACGAACTGGCCGGAGCTGGTGAACTTCTGGATGCGGTGATTGTTGTTATCAGCAACATAGACATTACCATTGCTGTCTACGGCAATGCCCTGTGGGTAGTGCAGTTGGCCGTCACCGCTGCCGAGCGAACCCCACTTGGTGACGAACTGGCCGGAGCTGGTGAACTTCTGAACACGGTTATTGGAGGCATCGACCACATAGATGCTGCCGGCAGTGTCTATGGCAATGCCCCTTGGCCCAAGGAACTCTCCGTCTCCCGTACCAGCGCGCCCGAACTTGACCAGAAGTGCCGGCGGGAGAATTCGCACGTCGCCGTACGCGGTCACGTTGCCCGCCACCATCTTCGCCCTGAAATAGTAGACAGTGTACGCACTGAGGCCGGTCAGTTCGGCGGAGAAGCTGCCCCCGGTGGCCATCGAAACTGGTGGCGTATGCTGGGTTAGGTTGGCAGAAGATAGCCCCCATTCGAAAGATACATTAGCTGAAGCCCCCGCCACCATGTTAATCAGGGTACCGCTCAGGAGTGCAGTATCCGGCACGAAGCTCGTAGTCTCCTCCGTTCTGACGGATGGTGGCGCCAGCGGAGTGTTACCAAACACCTGTATCCGGTTATTTTCCTGGTCAACCACATAGATATTGCCCAGTGAGCTAACGGCAACATCGTTCGGATGGAAGAACTGGCCAGTGGCAGAGCCGGTGATACCCCACTTGGTACGGAAACCACCCACCGGGTCGAATGCATTGACCCTGTCGTTCCAGAAATTGGCAACGTACAGGGTGTTGCTAGTATTGTCAAAACCCAGCCCGGTGGGCCGGTTCATGTAGACGGGGTCAGGGAGATTGGCATCCCAACTGGTGATAAATTCGCCGGAACTAGTGAACTTCTGAATGCGCCAGTTGTCGTAGTCCGCCACGTACACATTGCCGCTGGCGTCAACCACGACATCCTGGGGATGGTTGAACTGGCCGTTCCCATTACCCGTGTCAAGCCCGCCCCACTTTGCCAGGAACGTGCCATTGTCGCTGAACTTCTGGACGCGGTTATTGTCGGTATCAGCTACATAGACGTTGCCTAGCGAGTCAACCGCAATGCCTTCAGGCCAGTTTAGCTCACCGTCGAAGATGCCAGGCGTGCCCCACTTGGTGAGGAAGGTGCCATTGTCGCTGAACTTCTGGATACGCCCGTTTCCGCTGTCAACAACGTAGATATTGTCCGCCTGGTCAATCGCTATGCCACGCACCCCGTAGAATTGTCCGTCGCCAGTGCCCACGCTGCCCCACTTCAGGATGAAGTTGCCGGCCGCATCGAACCTCTGGATACGTCCGTTGCCATCGGACACGTAGACATGGTCGGTGGAATCGATGGTGATGCTGTACGGGCTATGGAACTGGCCGTCACCACTGCCGTCGAAGCCCCACTGGAAAAGGAAGGGCGGCGCGACCGGAACCGGCAAGGTGGTGAAACTCCTGTCTTCGCCGTAGATGAAGCCGCCGCCGGCGAGTCCGAGCACCTTTGCCCGGAAGTAATACGTCGTATTAGCCGCCAATCCGTAGAGCGGAGCATAGAAAGCCCCAGTGACGTTGGTAGTCCCGGGAAGGAGAATCTCGTTGGGGTAGTCGGTAGAGAGACCCCACTGGAAATAGCGGACAACTTGTGAGGACGTGCCCAGGTCGGTCAGGGTACCGTTTAGCACGGCCGAGGCGCTAGTAATGCTGGTAGCGTTATCGGTGGTGACCGCGGGAGTAGTTGCCAGCGTGGCAAAGCTCTTCTCCTCTCCGTACCCAATGCCATTGCCCACGGCTTTGGCCCGGTAGTAGTAGGTGGTGCCGGGACTGAGGCCGGTGAGGTTGGCACTGAAAGAGCCGCTGGAATTCATTGACTGGGGAAAGGTCTCAGCCGGGTAGTTCCCGGAGCTAGTCCCCCACTCGAAGGAGACGTTGGCTGAGCTAGCCGTGCCCCGGCTGAAGAGCGTACCGTTCAGGACCGCCGAGTTGGTCGTCCTGTCCGTGGCGTTGTCCGTGGCGACACCTGGAAAATCCGAGGGTGAGGTAGTGAAGGCCCGCTCATCTCCGAAAACAGTGCCGTGGCCAACCGCCTTCGCCCGGTAGTAGTAGGTAGTGTTGGCCGATAGTGCGCTCAGGTCAAAGTGGAAGGCGCCGGCTGTATTCATCGTCTGCTCGCTG
The DNA here is from genome assembly GCA_964354005.1 of uncultured Dehalococcoidales bacterium. GTDB lineage: Bacteria > Chloroflexota > Dehalococcoidia > Dehalococcoidales > UBA2162 > CAVSBN01. Next base: position 18,033 of record CAYGYD010000017.1, read on the forward strand.
GTCGCAGCCGTGTAGTTGCCGGAGCTTAAGCCCCAGGCGAAGGAGACTTGAGCTGAAGTGGCAGTGCCAAGGTCGGTCAGATTGCCGTTTAGCCGCGCCCAGTAATAGCCGAGATTGCTGGCATTGTCAGTAGTCACGGACGGTGGCGTTGGAGTGCCAAAGACCTGGATCTGGTTATTGCCGTTCTCGACCACGTACACGTTGCCAATGGAATTAACGGCGACACCGTACGGGCCGTTGAACTGGCCCCACTTGCTTAGGAAGGTGCCGTTATCGCTGAATTTCTGGATTCGTCCATTGCCCCAATCAACGACGTAGACATTGTCCGACCGATCGACGGCGAGGCCCCGTGGATCGAAGAACTGGCCGTCGCCACTGCCCTCCGAACCCCACTTGATGAGGAAAGTACCATTGTCGCTGAACTTCTGGACGCGATGGCTGGTAGCATAGTCAGAAACGTAAACACTGCCTGAAGAATCAACGGCGATGCCCTGCGGGTAGTTCAACTGGCCATCGCCATAGCCTGCAGAGCCCCACTTGGCCAGGAAAGCACCATTCTCGGTGAACTTCTGGACGCGATGGCTGTAGGTGTCAGCAACATAGACATTGCCTGATGAGTCAACAGCGAGGTCATAGGGATTATTGAACTGGCCGTCGGCATCGCCAAATGATCCCCATTTGGTGATGAACTGGCCGGAGCTGGTGAACTTCTGTATGCGGTGGTTGCTGGTATCAACGACATACACATTGCCGGAAGAGTCAACGGCAACACCGTGTGGCGAGTAAAACTGACCGTCGCTATTGCCCAGAGAGCCCCATTTGGTGATGAACTGGCCGGAGCTGGTGAACTTCTGGATGCGATGATTGCCGGTATCGGCAACATAGACATTTCCGGAAGAGTCAATGGCAATCCCGTCCGGGGCACTGAACTGACCATCGCCATAGCCTGCAGAGCCCCACTTGAACAGGAACGAAGGGGGTGCCGCGACCGACACGGTGGTAAAGCTTAATTCGTTGCCATAAGCTGTGCCATGACCAACTGCCTTGGCTTGATAATAGTAGGTAGTATTCGCCGATAGACCACCGAGGTCAAAGTAGTAGCTACCAGTGGCATTCGTCGACTGGATAGTAGTCTCGCTGGTGAGGTTGCCTGAACTTGTCCCCCACATGAAGGAGACATTGGCTGAACTGGCCGTCCCCAGGTCGGTGAGAGTGCCATTCAACCGGGCGGAGTACGGGCCTAGATTGGTGGCATCGTTGGTGACCACGGTTGGTAGCACATAAGAACTGACCTGCGCTGTATTGAAATGCTCATCCTGAGCCAAAATCCGGTATCCAGAAACGGTGCCGGGGACTGTTATAGAATAGATATCGCCATCTTTGGTCATTCGTTCGATGTGGTTTTCTCCGTCCACTTGATAAAGTATGTAGGCTACCAAACCGCCAGAGACATTAGCCGTAACCGTGTCATCCTGTCGGCTAATAGCATTTATTGTTGGGGGCGTGAAATCAGTTATTGCCAATGCACCAGCGTCTCCTGCCCAATCGCTGTTGAATTGAAAAACATGATTAAACGTTGAATCTATCTCAGACCCCACAACGACCATATTCTCCGGGTCATTAGTTCCTATCGGATGAACGGTATCGGAATCGGCATTCGCAATGGACGGGATAACACTATAATCATAGCCCATAATGCGACACCCAACCGCATCTGCCGCAACAGGGTCAACACTTGCCAGAATAACATGTCTATCATAGGGTATCCCACCCCCACCGTACTGGTGATGCTGGCTCTTCTCCATAGCCTGAATCCCATCAATGACAGTAAGGTACTTCCTTTGCTGAGTAGGCTGCAAAATGCCATTTTGGTCACTATAGAGGATAATCTTATTCATATCCAGAATGGCTCTCCAGAAAATATCATTACCAAAGTAGTAGTCCTGTCCACTAGTCTTATGGTGGGCGATTCTTGGCTGGCAATCATCTGCCTGCTCATCATAGGTGCAGCCCTGCGCGCACCCAACCAGATTCTTTATGGACAAGGTAGCGATCATGATTTGATGGGTTTTCATTTTTGGTACATTGATGATTACGTCAGCACCCAGAATTCTGTCACTCACCGCGTACCAGCCCAGCGTGTCTCCGTTGGGATTGACACCCTGAGGGTCAGCCGTCCGATAGTGCTGATGATTGTACAATGTGGCACCTGCTGCCCCCAGATCATAATGGGTATAGTTGCTGCTGGCAAAGTTGCTGTTACTTCCCAGACTTATCCAGTGCCAACCATAGCTCAAGGAAATCAGGTTAACGGTCTGGATGGTGATTCCGGGATGACGTGAGGCCAACTGGCTGACCATCTGAGAGTATCCCGCGTTATCCACGACATCATCGGTCACGGCGAAATTTCCCCCTCCATCGCCGATATAGATTGTTGTTGCTCCGGCAGCGATGGCCATGTCAATCAATGGCCTGACCACTTCGGGTCGGGTGTAAACAGCGGGGCCGAAATCTACCCAATTCGGCTTGATTAAGACAGTATCACCAGCATTTATCAGGTCATCTAGGGGATTGTAGGAACTGCCCAGCCCTAGTGTCTCCACCGTTTGCCAGACAAAATTGTATGCCGGGTTATCCTCCGGGTCGTAAGGAGTAGTTCCTCCGTAACTCATTGAGGGATCATGATTAAAACTGACCACCGGGTCATCCATACCTATTGTTGCAGGAAATACATTAGATTGAGCACCGGCTCTTGACTCTATTCTGTTGACGAGCCGTGATGCTACCGATGAAGATGTGGGGATCGTGCTACTGCCTGCTATCCGCAGTTGATTTTCTCTATAGTTTTGGTAGAAATTAGAACTGCCTATTAAAAGAACAATAAGTAGGAGTATGCCGGCAAGCTTCACATATTGTCTTTCGCGGATATGGCGGATAAACTGATAACAGATACCGGGGAGAGCAATTGTTGTTGAGCTGAAAAACAAGACTATCTGTGTGAGGGCGATTCGCTGGCAGGGGTAACTAATCCTCGTTGGTTTTGTGCCTACTCTCCACAGAAACCATACAATGCAGGCAAGGGTAAGAAGAAAGAAACTGTGCCCCCATTTATGGTAGAGTCTTGTTATTCCACTGCAACTGTTCTTCGATGTTTTGCTACTCATGGTCGACTCGTGAGGTGTGCTGTTCAAAAAGTCTTATCGGCTTCATGATACACTCGTCTAAAGATTAACAACGGGATTCTTTGTCTTAACTTTGACAAATCCGTCTGACAACGAAAAGCGCGTTCGAAGTACAACAGGGATATTCAGGCATAAGGATACGGGCTATTCTAACCATGCTACAATCCTATCCCATGGTACTGAAGAAATCAAGGCTGTCTGCTCCTCTAAGTGACTTGTGAAACATCGCCTTCTGTCGAGCGAGCCAGAATTGTGAGACCTTCGTCTTGAGAAGAAGGGTAAATCTTTTCGAGCGCCTTTAGGAGCACCGGGTTGCCATCGGTGGTGATGAGCCTCAAGGCTCTGCTGTGAACCCCCGGCTCTTCAGATCCACCAAGAAGGCTCTATGGCTATCCGTATCCTCTCGCTCTACAGTTGAGATACCCGAATCAAGAACATGACATTGAGGACGTGATGCCCGAGCGTGGGTTGACGGGACCAATTTCTAGTGTTACTAGTGGCAAAACTCGTCGATTTTCTTTGGGTTGACCGGGGATTCAGGTTAAAAAGTCTCAACAGACCATCCGTTTGGGGTTATCCATTGGACCTGGCGGCTACCTACTTACCGGCAGCGGCTCCGTAACCGCCTTTTTGATAACCATTCAGCGCTATTTCTTGACCACTTAGGGGGCTTCTATGTCATGAGTAAGGGCGTTTATCTGCCAATATCCCTAGCTATAGTATCCTACTATATCCTGCTGAATTAACCAGGGGTCTTATCAGGCTCGATTTGTGCGCTTATGTACGCGCTATTTCGCTTATATGCGCCATATTTGATCGTTTCGTGACACTAAAAAACACTGTTTGTACCATATGTGGTCGGTTCATGGCA
>CAYGYD010000018.1:0-21640 GCA_964354005.1 uncultured Dehalococcoidales bacterium
GAAGCTATCGCCAATCTCTACGGCTTGTCCCCGAGAGACAATAACCTCTTTCCTCTTGGCCAAGGCGGCCAGGCCCAAGAGCACCGCTGCGGCATTGTTGTTGACCACCATGGCGGCCTCGGCTCCCGTCAGTTGACATAAAACCGGCTCGATATGAACCTGGCGCGAGCCGCGGGTGCCACTGTCCAGGTCAAACTCAAGATTAGAATAGCCCTGGGCGATGGCCTCCATAGCCGCTATCGCCTCTCGACTCAGCGGCGCCCGACCCAGGTTGGTGTGAAGGATTACGCCAGTGGCGTTAATTACCGGTCGCAGGCTGGGTCTGGCCAGTCCGCGCAGTTGGGAATGGATGGATGCCACTATCTCGTCAAGTGAAGTACAGGGATTACCGGCGAGGATGGATAGGCGCTCGCGTTCCAGTCGCTCTCTGACCAGATTCACCAGCAGTTCGTGGGGATAAACAACCTCAAATTGCCTGATTCGCTCATCAGAGATTACTCTGTCGACGCTGGGCAGGCGACGAAACTCACTGCTCATTGACACCACCATTCTAGCACATTCAGATTCGCCATCAAAATGGATGAATTGAGGCTGTTTATTAACCTCACCCCCTGTATCCCCCTCTCCTTAACACCCGTGGGTGAAGGTTTTTGAAGAAGGGCGAAGCCCTCTTAGACACCTCCTTGGGTGGAGAGCAGACTGTGGGGGCGAAGCTCATCTTGGCCGTGCTTAGCAGAGGGGGTTAGGGGGACGCAAGTCTCCCTTAATAATTCCGCTCCCCCTTCCCTTATTAAGGGAAGGGGGTCAGGTGGGGATAGGTTGTTAAACGACCTTCGATAGTGAAAATGAGCGTCATACTGCGTCGGTCTTCTTTTTCTGGACCAGCTTGGCCAGCCAGATGCTTAACTCGTAGAGCACAACCAGTGGCACAGCCACGAGGCTCTGGTTTATCGGGTCGAAGGTGGGCGTAATTATGGCCGCCAGGATGAAAGCCAGTATGATGGCTATCTTGCGCTTGCTGGCCAGCCAATGGGACGAGACAACGCCTAGCCGGGCGAGGAAGGTGCTGACCACCGGCATCTCAAAGATAAGACCAATCGCCAGCAGCAGCCGGGTCACCACCGAAATATAGTTCCCGATTTTTATCTGGGGAGTGGCGAATTCATTGCCGAAGGTAGTCAAGAATCTGATGGCGGGTGGTATCAGGATGAAGTAGCCAAAGACCACGCCCCCGGCAAACATCAACGCAATCCAGGGCAGTATAAGGTAAACATACCTCTTTTCTTTGGGCGTCAATGCCGGGGCAACGAACATGATGAACTCGTAGGTCAAATAGGGGATAGCCAGTATGACGCCACTGATAAGGCACACGCGCATCACGGTGCCAATCATTTCGGTCATCTCAATGAAAATGAGGTTGATGTCCCCGGCCGGATAAATCAGGATTTCAAGTATCTTCCGGTAGAAGACGAAGGCGAGTGTGGTGGTGATGACCACGGCGATGACACTTCTAATGAGGCGTGTTCTAAGTTCCGCTAGGTGCCCGAGGATGGATAGCCTTTTTTCACCGGTAGTCATTTTCTTGACAGCGCCTCACTCATCCTTGAGGTCTCCTTTTTCAATCTCGGTGGATTCGTCGGCGGCAGTATCCGGAGGTTGAGCCGATGGTTTATCAGCCTTGTCCTGGCTCGCGGCTTTGGACTGAGAGGATTGGTCTTTTCCCACCGTGTCCATTTCTTTGGTCAGCGATGTTGTAAAATCAGTGGTGGCTTTGCGCAGGGAGCGGGTCATTCTACCGATTGTCCGGGCAATTTCCGGGAGTCTCCCCGGCCCGAAGATGATAAGCGCAATAATAATGATGAGCAGTATCTCACTGAAACCAATACCAAAAAAGTCCATTAAGTTTGCCTCACTCTTGGCTATGCCTGAATCAGAGTATGGCTCGCCATCAATTGGGGGCGTCTCTTAATTATAAGAGACTTAGCCAGTAATCTTCAATCTTGTGACATTCCGGCTCGTTTCCAACCTCACCCCCTGAGTTCCCCTCTCCTTGGGAAGGAGAAGGGAATAATTTTAAAGAGAGGGGCTTAGCCCCTCTCTAAACAGATTCTCTCTTTTAGAAAATGATGAATAATTCTGGTAGTTAATAAATAGCCTAGTCAAGCATTAGTCGCTTCTTACTTAGCGACGGGCGTGGCATCAATTGGTTGTCCCACCTTGGGTGTCGGAGTGGCCGGGGTGGTAACCCTTCTCTTCAGCCTGCCGGTCCATATCTAGGGTAAGGATGCGCTCCAGAGGCAGGGAAATCTCCGACTCAGCGCACCTCAAGTCAACAGCCTTGATGTACTTGTGGCACTGTTCACAGACATAGAGTCGGTATTGCCCGGTGGCGTCGGTAAGAAAGAATAGTGCGTCCGGGTTTTGCGTGCGGCAGTAGGGGCACTGAAGGCGCTGGTAAAGCCACCGGGTGTCACAGCGGGAACACATCAGCCAGCGCGACCCTCTTTCTTTATCCAGAAAGGCGAGGTCGGGTCGACCGCCACAAATGGGGCAATACTCCCGACGCCAGTTTTCCTGGTCTACCAGGTTAATCAGGGCTTTGGCCCGGCTAACTAAAAAGGGTTTGAGCGTGGCGTGAATGATGGCTTCGAATAGCAGATATTCGTTAGCATCAGCGAAGGTTGTCTCCGTGAGTTTCGTCGTCTCAAACCAGGCTTTAGCCACTTCCCTGGGCAGTGATGGGTAGGGTTTCATCTCTTTCAGGTTATGGGGTAGCTCGCCCAGGAGGTCAGAGTACTCGGCGAAGAGAGCGACCACCTGAGCCAAGATATCTTGAATCAGAGTCCAGTCGAGAGTGAGTTCGTCAAAAACTAACAGGGACGAGCCGCTTGCCAAGCGCTGCTTGGCTTCTTCTTTGGTCAAGGCTACTTTCGCTTGACCGATACGCGACTCATCCCCTGATTGGATGCGGAACAGCTTCTGATAGAATTCAACAAACCTCGGCGGAAATCCCCTTCGCTTTCCTTCTGCCTCCAGTTTCTTTAGTAAGATTTCATTCTCTGTCTCATCTGTCACTTCTTGGCTGCTTCCTCGGGTTTGACTACCTCTTCTTCATACCATTTGGCGTGGTGCGACTTGGCATACTCGGCTGATACCTTGCCACGAGCCATCGAGCTCCAGGCGCCAGTCCGCAAGGGGCGCATCAGCGGATGGATGACCGACAGGTAAATATGCACAAAGAACATGGCACCGGTGGCAATGAAGGCCACATCATGGAGAAAGACCATCCACTGCAGGAGCTGCGGCGGGGCGACGGTCTTAAGGGCGTACATAACTATGCCCGTTAGAGCCAGGACTCCGCCCAGGACGATAACCATTAACCACCATAGCTTCTGGCCGGTGTTCATGTGGGGCTGCGGTGGCATGGCTTCCTCGTCTGACAGGAAGTAGTAGCGGGGGGCGGCTCTCAGCCAGCCGATATCATCTGCGTCCCAGTGGAAGGCTTCCTTAACGCCTTTTACCATCCCTTGCCAGTTAGTGGTCGCGTAAACAATTGGCCCAACTATGAAGACCAGTGCGGCCACGCGATGAATAATCCGAGTCCAGCTATCCTGAGCCAGGAGGGATACGGGATATGGCAGGTAAAGAATCAGCCCGGTCAAAAAAAGGAGAATAAAGGCGCTGGTGTGTACCCAGTGTAAAATTCGGGTTGGTTTCCGATAGCGTTCCACCTCGTTTTCCATTTTACTCCTCCTTCTTCTTGCCAGGCAGTTCTTTGGTCAGCTTGGCTTCCCGGGCGACAAGGTAATTGAGTCCCAGCCCGAGTATGGTCAGACCGCCGAGTACCCAGCCCAGCGGCTGAATCACATCCTGCCAGGCAAGAGTCACTCCCGGAATCTTGGGGTCAACTGGCAGACCGTAGACCTGGGGAGAATCGCTAAGGACGTAGAGTACATGCGTGCCACTGACCTCTTTTTCCCCGTACAGGTAGGCATTCGTAAAACCCTTGGACTGGAGTGCTTGCACCCGATTCTTGCCTTCAATCAGTAGCTGGTCGCGGTCACCGTAAAGTAGAGCCTTGGGTGGGCAGGACTTGACACAGGCCGGTTCCCAGCTCTGGGCAATGCGGTCGAGGCCAGCCGTGGTGCAGAAGGTACATTTGTCCATCTTGATGAAGCCGGTAACCCGGTTGCCAGCATATCTGGGGACGTTAAAGGGGCAAGCTTCTACACAGTAGCCACAACCGGTACAAATGCTCCTGTTGTAGGCAACAAACCCAAGTTCGTGATGGTAGAGGGCATGGTCGGGGCAGACTTTAACGCAGCCGGCGTCCGTGCAGTGCATACAGGCACGGCGGTTAAATAGCCAGTCAATTTTGCCATTTCGTTCAACCTCTCTGAACTCCATTTTGAGCCACGTTTTTGGCGAGAGGTCAGGCGGGTTTTCGTAGGTGCCAGTGTTGACTGTCTTTTCCCCAGCCCCCTCATCGTCTTCGTTCCACTGCTTGCAGGCTGCCTGGCAGCCACGGCAAGCGGTGCAGCGAGTTGCGTCGTAAAGAATCGCTTTATCGGCCATCTTTTCCTCCAGCTAAGAACTCAATCATTCCGGCTACGCCTTACGAACATTGCACAGGAAGGCTTTGTATTCTGGTATCATGGTGTTGGCATCGCCGACATGTGCCGTCAGCAAATTGGCACTATCTCCGGTTGAGAGACCAACATAACCCCAGTGCCAGACCATGCCTATCTGGTGTACCTTCTTCCCATTGAGCTGAAAGGGCTTGAATCGCTTGGTGACTATGGCCACCATTTTTACCTGGCCTCTGGCTGTCTCGACGATAACCTTTCCCCCGTTGCTGATGCCCTTCTCTGCGGCCAGCTCTTCGCTCAGTTCAATGAAGGGCTCGGGCATCATCTCGTTTAGCCAGGGCAGGTTCCGGGTCATCTGTCCGGCCTGCCAGTGCTCACAAACGCGATAGGTGGTGCCCACAATTGGGAAGCGGTCGGGTGAGCCCTTCTCCGCTGGTCGCCATATTTTGAATATTGGGTTATCCTGTTGTTGGGACATCTCGTTGGTTACCGGGCTTTCCCACGGTTCATAGAACTCAGGCATCGGACCATCAGCCATGCCCTGACCAAAGAGGCGAGCCACACCCTCAAAGGTCATGATGAAGGGGAGTCTGGCTTTCGCTGGGTCGACGGCCAGTGGTGGGTAGTTGCCATCAACGACATCACCATCCCATCCTCCTGTGCCGCCTTTCGTTGGATTCCACTTGATAACCGGGTGTTGCTTATCCCAGGGCTCACCGTTGAGGTCGACGGCTGCCCGGTTATAGATAATTCTCCGGTTCACCGGCCAGCTCCAGGCCCAATTTGGGTAAAGGCCGATATTAAACATGTCTGGAGTCAGGTCGCGGCGGCTGGCCCTATTGCCCGGAACGGGAGCGGTAGGTGCGCCAGCCGGTTCAACATAGCTGCCACAGTAAACCCACTCGCCGCAGGCAGTGGAGCCGTCATCTTTAAGGTTGGCGAAGCCATCTATCTGTTTTCCGGTCGCTGCATCGTAGCCGTTGACTTCCTTGGCTACTTTGCGGACATCAGGTGGGTCACCATAATTCCAGGCCATTTTGGTGATAGCCTCGGCATTTGGTCCGCCTTGGTTAGTGTAGAGTTCCTTAAGTTTGAGCATAATTTTGTTTAATATCCACAGGTCGTCTTCGGCTTCGCCTGGGCCATCGGCACACTTGTAGCGCCACTGCATCCAGCGGCTGCTATTAGTCACGCTCCCTTCTTTCTCAAGGGAAGCAAGAACCGGCAGGAGGAAGACTTCAGTATTTATCGTGGTTGGGTCCACCCCGGGGCGCTTCCAGAAGCTGGCGGTTTCAGTTTCCCACAGGTCAGTAGCTACCAGCCAGTCCAGTTGTCCCAGCGCTTGCCGCTCAATGTTGGAGTTCGGGCCACCTACTGCCGGGTTCTGCCCCCAGGCCATCATCCCTTTGATTTTGCCCGCGGCCATAGCCTCGAAAAGTGCAAACCAGGAGTAGTTCTTACCCGTCTCAAGCTTGGGCAGGTAGTTGAAGCCAAACTCGTTGTCTTTAGTTGCGGCATCCCCGTACCATGCCTTGAGCAGGCTGGTGATGTACTTGGGATAGTTCGATAACCAGTTAGCACTCTGAGGGTCGTTGTTCTTGGGAGTCACTCTGTCCAGATACTTCTGAAGGGCGGTATCGGCATCGGTGAACATACCGAGGTATCCCGGAATGCTATCAAAAAGAAGGCCGAAATCAGTGGAACCCTGCACATTGGACTCGCCTCGGGCAGCATCTATCCCACCGCCAGCAACACCGATGTTAGCCAGAAGAAGCTGCAATATGGAATAAGCGCGGATATTTTCGGCGCCGTTGGTATGCTGGGTTGTACCCATCGCGTAGATAATAACACCAGCTTTACCCACTTGCCCGGTAGCCGCAAAGGTCCGGCAGACTTCTAGGAAGGCTTGCTGAGGAGTACCACAGATGGCATTTATTCTGTCCGGGGTATATCGGGCATATTGTTTCTTCAGGAGTTGAAAAACGCAGTTTGGGTCTTTGAGAGTCTTGTCTTTCTTGGGAATGCCCTTGTCATCAACCTGATACCCCCAGGTTGTTTTATTATATGTTCTCTTGCTGGCATCTGTTTCGTTCAAGCCGCCGGCATAACCAGAGAAGAGACCGTCAAGTTCGGCCGGGCCTTTGAAACCAGGATTGACAAGATAACCGGCGTTGGTATATTCCGTGATGTATACCGTGTTGTAGTTGGCTGGGTTAGCCTCAATATCATCAAGCACATATTTAATCATACCGCCGATGAAGGCAACATCAGTTCCTGACCTTATCGGGGCGTAGATGTCAGCCTTGGCTGAACTACGGGTGAAACGGGGGTCAACGCTGACGAGCTTGGCACCCCTATCTTTAGCGATGGTAATATGCCCGAAAGCCGCCGGGTGGTTCTCCGCAGGATTACTGCCAATCATGAGAATGCAGTCACTGTTGGCAAGGTCATTCCAGTGGTTGGTCATCGCCCCCCGACCGAAACTCTGCGCCAAACTGGCGACGGTGGGGGAATGTCAGAGGCGGGCTTGATGCTCTAAATACACTATTCCCAGCGAACGCGCTAGCTTGACTAGAAGGTAACACTCCTCGTTGTCGAGTGCGGCGCCACCGATGTTGGCGATGGTCTCGGTGCGGTTTACCGTATTGCCTTTGCTGTCCTTCTCGATAAAGGCAACGTCTCTTGTTTTCTTGATTCTGCTGGCAATTTCATTTATTGCCCAATCCCAGGTCTTTCCTTGCCAGGCAGTCCCGCCCGGCGCCCGGTAAAGGACCTTGCTCAAGCGTCGGGGATTATCAGCCGATAGCTGGCGTATGGAAGAGCCCTTGGCACAAGCCGCGCCGCGATTCACCGGATGGTCAGGGTCGCCCTCAATGTTTACTACTTTGCCATTTTCGGTGGCAACCAAGAAACCACAGCCAGAGCCATCATACGGACAGATGGTAGTCTTCTCACCAATCTGTTTCTTTAAAGGAATGGCACCGGCGGCCGCGCCTGGGCTGCCTTTGGCGCTGAATCCTCGGAACAAGAGAAGTGCCCCTACCCCCGTCCCACCAAACTTAAGAAAATCTCTCCGGCTTAGCTCCATTAACCAGTCCTCCCTCTAAATCATACTTCAGCTTGCAGGACAGCTTATTAATTATGACAATAAGAGAAAGCCGAGGCTTATGCTAGCACCACCGGCTTTCCCCATTCCAAGTTAAAAAGTATAAAGTATCATGTAAGAGTTTGTCAACCCCGAATTCTTCGAGCTATTTTCCGGCCGGACAGAGATTTTTCTGGTCTCTTTTTTGAAAGAAGTGGCATGGCCTTTCCAAAACCAACCGACTGAAGTATAATGTTGGGAAAAGAGGACTGCCATGAAAGTCATTTTCTTGGAAGATGTGCCCAAAGTGGCTAAAGCCGGTGATACCAAAGAGGTAGCCGATGGCTACGGTCGTAATTTCCTTATCCCGCGGAAACTGGCGGTACAGGCGACTCCGGCCGCCGTCAGTGCCTGGAAAACACAACTGGGAAAAAGAGTCCACACCCAGGCAGAAACCGAGGCCGAATTGCAGGAACTGGCCGGTAAGCTGGATGGGAAAGAAGTGGTGTTGTCCGCCCTTACCGGAGGTAAAGAGCGACTCTACGGCTCAGTCACCGCGGCCGATATTGCCGCCGAACTGGAGCGTACCACCGGGTTTGCCGTTGACAAGAGGAAGATTGAGCTACCCGACTCAATTCGCCAGGTGGGGAGCTATGAGGTAGTCGTTAGACTGGGTAAGGATATCATGCCTAAGATAAAGGTCACGGTTGCGGAAAAGGAGGCCGGGTAGGTGAACGGCGAGAAGCTACCGCCCTATGATACTGACGCTGAGGAAGCTGTAATCGGCTCTCTCCTGATTGATGGCACTTCAATCTACAAGATTGCCTCCCTACTTCAACCAGCCGATTTCTATCAGGAACAGTGCCAGTGGCTCTACGGGGCGTGTCTGGCGCTCTATCAGCGTAACGAGGCCATCAACCAGATTACCGTAGCCCAGGAGCTAGACCGGCAGGGCAAGCTGGCGGCGTGCGGTGGTGCGGCCTATTTAAGTCATCTAATATCTATGGTGCCCACCTCACTGGATATTGAGCACTACGCTCAGATTGTTTATCGTCTGGCAATAAGTCGGCGCCTGATTGAAGCCGCCCGTCAGATTGAGGCAATTGGCTATGAAGCTGGCCCCGATGTTGATGTCAGCCTGAATAAGGCTGAGGACGTCCTCTTCAAACTGCGCCACGGGCAGAGTCCGCGCGATTTCATTCCCATCCGCCAGGTGCTCGACAAGTATTTTGAGCCCCCACCGGTGGCCGAGAGGGAAGGCTATCCGGCACTAATCACACATGTACTGTCCGGCTTCGCTGGACTGGACGAGTTCCTGGGTGGATTGCAGCGGTCGGACCTGATAATTGTCGCTGGCCGACCGAGCATGGGCAAGACCAGCTTTGCCCTGAGTATCGTCAGCAATGCGGCGATACGGCAAGGAGCCTGTGTGGCGCTATTCACCCTGGAGATGGCGCGGGAGCCACTGGTCCTGCGGATGTTGGCCAGCGAAGCCGATGTTGATTCCAGGCGGGTTCAAATTGGCCGGCATGCCACTGATGATGAGGAAAAGCGAATCATGGATGCGATTGGCGCTCTCTCCGAGGCGCCAATCTATATTGATGACTCCCCGCAACTCCGCGTAGCCGAGATGCGCAGCAAGGCACGCCGGCTGCACTACGAACGTGGCGTAGACCTGATTATCATTGACTATATGCAATTGGTACAGGGGGAGGCTCGGGCCGAAAACCGGGTCCAGGAGATTAGCTATATCTCTCGTTCGCTAAAGGCCCTGGCTCGCGAGCTCAATGTGCCAGTGGTAACGGTCTCCCAGCTCAGTCGCGCGGTGGAATGGCGTGCCTCGCACAAACCTCAGCTTTCTGACTTAAGGGAAAGTGGCAGTATCGAGCAGGACGCTGATGTCGTTATGTTCATTTACCGTGATGACTATTACTATACTCCGGAAGAATGGGAAAGTCAGCACCCGGATAAAGACTACCCGGCCGGTATTGCCGATATTATCATTGCCAAACACCGGAATGGCCCCACGGGCGAGGTCAAATTACATTTTGTGCCGAAATCAGCCAAATTTGCTGAGATTTCGCGTCAAGAGCCGAGCTTGCTATGAGTCAATTCGCTGGGTTTCCCGCCAAGATGCAATTTACGGCGCTACCCAATCTCTTCTTCAGCCATCTCCTGCCACAAATCAGTGATATCGCTGAACTGAAGACGACTCTTTATGTCTTCTGGGTAATTTATAACAAGCGGGGCTATCCCCGTTTTACTACTTACCACGAGCTAGCCGGTAATCCTGGTCTGACGGCTGGCCTCAAGGAAAAAAGTAAGTCGGCGGATGAAGTATTGCGCCGTGCCCTGGATATGGCGGTAAAGCGGGGCACAATTCTCCACATATCGATTGAGAAGAATGGCGCAAGAGAAGACGCTTATTTCCTCAATACTGAGTCTGAGCGGCAGACACTAGCCAAGATTGAAAGTGGTGAATTGACCCTGCCGGGGCTAGAGGTTGAGATGCCAGTTCCGGCTGAAGGCGAGGCTGGTGAGCTACCGGATATTTTCAAACTCTATGAAGAGAATATCGGGATGCTGACTCCGATGATTGCCGACGAATTGCGTGAGGCAGAGAAGCTCTACCCGGAAGCCTGGATACGGGATGCCATCAGAGAGGCAGTGAACCAGAACAAGCGCAAATGGAATTATATTTCTTATCTTCTAGAACGCTGGGCGGCCGAAGGCAAGAGTGATGGAACATATCGGCGAGATATTAAGAAGACAGACCCGGACAAATACATCAAAGGTAAATACGGACACCTGGTCCGGCGGCGCTGAGCCAGCAGGGACTGACCTCGGCTCACCCTGTCCGCTTTGTAAAGGGGTAAAATTCGTTTACCCGCTCCTGCCCACGGGGAAGCCGGACTACAGCCGGGTGGTGCCCTGCCAGTGCACTCAGAAGGAAGCGGCTGATGGTCGGCAGGCACACTTACAACGCTACAGCAATCTTGGCTCACTGACCCGTCTTACCTTTGCCAGTATCAGCCCCAAAGGGAAGAGTGAGAGTTCCGCCAGTCAGGAGCAATTTAAGCGAGCCTATGAAGCCGCCAAAGCCTTTGCCGTCGAGCCAAAGGGATGGCTGGTGCTGGTCGGCCCCAGTGGCAGTGGTAAGACCCATCTGGCGGCGGCTATTGCCAATCACTGCGTTGAGAATGGTCGGCCGGCTTTCTATATCACTACCCCCGACCTCCTCGACCACCTGCGTTCTACCTTTGGCCCGAACAGTGAAGTGCCTTACGATGAATTCTTTGAGCAGGTGCGTAATGCCCCGTTGTTAATCCTGGATGACCTGGGGGCTCAATCCAGTACACCCTGGGCCAAGGAGAAGCTTGACCAGCTACTGAATCACCGCTGGAATAGCCAGCTCCCGACAGTAATTGTTTCTATCGTCCCCATTGAGGAGTTGGAGGAAAGAATACGCACCCGACTACTTAATAGCAGTCTCTGCCGGATATACGAGCTGGGCGAGAAGCCGGTAACGCTTTCGGTAGCCGGTTGGGCGCCTGAGTTTAAGCTTGAGAAAGAGATGACCTTTGAGAACTTCGACTGGAGGCGAGTCAATCTGCCGCCGGAACAACGCCAGAACCTGGAGGCAGCTTATCGCTTAGCCCTCGATTTTGCCAAATCCCCTGAGGGTTGGCTGGTATTTCAGGGCGTTAATGGATGTGGTAAGACTCACCTGGCGGCGGCTATCGTCAATTATCGCTACCAGATGGAAAAAACGGCTTTATTTGTTGTGGTGCCCGATTTGCTTGACCACCTGCGCTCAACTTTTAGCCCGGATAGTAAGATATCCTACGACCAGTTCTTCGAGAGCGTAAAGAATACTCCACTGCTTGTACTTGATGACTTTGGTAAGCAGACGACTGCCTCCTGGGCTCAGGAGAAGCTCTACCAGGTAATCAACTATCGCTATAACGCCCGACTGCCGACAGTGGTGACGACCAACCTGTCAACGGATGAAATGGATAGCTCGATAAGTTCGAGGTTCGCTGACCCCAACGTAAGCACGTTGTTCAATATCACCGCCCCGCACTATCGAAGCGATGCGCTCAGTCAGAAGAGAGCTGCACGTGCGGCCAGGAAGAAGGCGGTTTAGTGCTTGGTAGTATGGAGGTTTGCACGGCACTGGCTTTTCCTAGTAGAATGGGTCAGCTTTTGGTGAGCCAGAGGGTCTGGGATGATTAATCTGCCGGTATTGGTGCTGAATCAGGGCTATGAGCCACTTAATGTCTGCCGTGTCCGCCGGGCCATTGTTCTGCTCCAGCAAAATAGGGCGGAGATGCTGGAAAATGGCTCCGGCTTTATTCACTCAGCTAACTTTGAATTTCCGGTGCCATCAGTAATCCGATTGGCCTCTATGGTCAGACGCCCGCACCGCTTGGGAAGGAAACTGACCCGGCTTGAAGTATTCCGCCGCGACCAGCACACCTGTCAGTATTGCGGTCGGCAGTCAAGACAGCTCACTCTCGACCATGTGGTGCCTCGCTACCGCGGCGGCGAACATACCTGGGAAAATGTGGTCAGTGCCTGCGTGCCGTGTAATCGCCGCAAGGCTGGCCGGACTCCGCAAGAGGCCGGGATGAAGCTGGTCCACCAGCCGTCGGCGCCGCGTGATAATGGCTTTTTCTATATCTACTCTCACCACCCTCACTTCCGCCAGGAGTGGCTGAAATATATTCCTCAGGCCCGATAACATTTTTGCCCTTTTCAACCTCTCGGCTTGAGTCTGTTTTCATCCGCGCTAGTCACAATTCGCCGCTAATTGGCATAATTACGTTTGGCAAGGATGTCCTTCTTTTCAAAATCTGGAGGTTGCTTTCCAATTCTACAGAGGGTATTGACAAATCGCCCGGCTTGGTGTATGTTAGAAATAGATAACGTTAGAAATAATTAACAATAGAGGCGCGCAATGAAGACAAGGAGACTGGTCTTAGCCATTTTCATTACGGCTCTCGTCTTGACCGTAATACTCATCTCTTTCCGGGCCTACTATGTTGGCCTGGCTATTCTGGTTGGGACACTACTCCTGGGCTACCGCGAGTTGTGGTCGCTGGTCAGAGGGAAGAAGATGCCAGTTGTCGATAAGAGAGTGAAAGAGAATACCAGCAGGTCAGTACGAAATGGATTTATCTTTTTTGTGATAGCTTCGGCCTGCCTCATGTTATTGTTCAGCATAAACAGCAATCTTCAACTGGACACAATACATGTTCTGGGCGGCCTGTTCGTCGGCACCGGGGTGGTCTATCTCCTGTCTTACATTTTCTACGACCACGCTGAGCCAAAATTGAACGAAAGGAGGCTGGAGATGGTGAAAACACTCCTGGTGGTCGCGGGCGTATCGGTAGCGGTGTTCATTGTCAGTGCTGTCCTGCATAACCTCATCAGCGGCGTCTTCAAGATAGAGGAGCCAGTGTTTTTCTTTCTGGCCGTTTTTCTGGCCCCGCTGGGGCTGGCCGTTGGTCTCCTTGGCAATCTGGTTGTTTTCTTGTGGGGACTTTGCAGCAGGGCTTCCTGAAAGACTGGTTCATGAAAACAAGAATCAAGGAATACCGCACCAGGCTCAATTTGACTCAGGAAAGGCTGGCCGATATGGTCGGTGTCAGGCGGGAGACTATCATTTTTCTGGAAAAGGGCAAGTATAACCCCTCACTCCGGCTGGCCTACAATGTGGCTAAAGCGTTGGGAGCCACGGTAGAGGAGTTATTTGACTTTGGTGACGAACGATAGAAACGGGTATTTTGAAGTGGCCAACTTGGACTGACCTTGACACTCTCACTGAGCGAATAATAAGATGTAAGTAACAAGGCTGGAGGTGAAGCGTGGCTGAAAAGAAAGTCGTTATCTATACCACTCCCACCTGACCCTGGTGTCATCGGGCGAAAGAGTATCTTTCGAAAAAAAGGATTACCTATACTGAGCATGATGTGGCTAAGGACAAGGTTAAAGCCAGGGAGATGATTCAGAAGTCGAAGCAGATGGGTGTGCCGGTGATTATCATTGATGATGACATAGTGGTTGGTTTTAACCAGGCTAAACTGGAGAGCTTGCTATCGTAGCGTGTTCGGTTAGCGCTTGGTTCCGTTGGAAAGAGCCGTGTATGATGTCATGATAATTGGCGCGGGGCCGGCGGGGCTGGCGGCGGCGGTCTATGCCGCCCGGAAGCGCCTCAATACACTGCTGGTCAGCGGCGACATCGGCGGGCAAGTCAATAGAACCTGGGGCGTTGAGAATTACCTCGGCTACCAGTTTGTTGAAGGAGCCGAGCTAATAGCTAAGTTTCATGAGCAGGTGAGCCGTTATCCCATCGACCAGAAGATTGGACCGAAGATTACCCGACTGGAGAAGACTGAAGGCGGCTTTGAGGCTGAAGCCGAGACCGGTGAGAAGTATCAGGCACGCGTGGTGATTTTTGCGGCTGGCAAGAGGCCGCGACAGCTCAATGTACCGGGAGAGGCTGAGTTTGCCGGCAGGGGCGTGACCTATTGCGCCATCTGCGATGGCCCGGTCTTCGCCGGTCAGAGAGTGGCGGTAATTGGCGGCGGCAATTCCGCCCTTGAGGCGGCGCTGGATATGGTCAAGATTGCCGAGCATGTCGACCTTGTCTCTCTCACGCCGCTGACCGGAGATGCTATCCTGATTCAGAAGTTGAAAGGCGCTCAGAATCTGAGCATTTACATTGAACATCAAACCGAAAGGATTGAAGGCCAGGATTTCGTCGAGGGACTGGTGATTAAGGGCTTAAAGACTGGTGAGCAGCAGCGCCTGGCCGTCAGCGGCATCTTTATTGAGATTGGTCTGGTGCCCAATTCGGAGCCGGTGCGAAGGCTTCTGCCGCTCAACAAAGTGGGTGAGGTGCCGATTAACTGCTCGGGTGAAACGGCTATTCCCGGACTTTACGCCGCCGGTGATGTCACCGATGTCCCAGAGAAGCAAATTGTGGTGGCGGCGGGAGAGGGAGCGAAAGCCATGCTCCAGGCACACCGCTACTTGCAACGGCTGGCGAAGTGACCCTCTACGGTGCTGCTACCGGAAGGCGCCGATGATGGCCAGCACGCCAACGACGATGAGATAAATGCCGATAATGTAGGCAATCACTTTTGGCCAGACGAGTATCACGATACCGGCAATAATGGCGATAATACCCGCGACAAGCCCACCAATGGGGAAAGTACCCGCCAACTGTACTAACTGCACTCCTGTCTCCTTTTTGGGTTAACCCCAAGTAATGATGGGGCAATTTTAGTTTGGTCTGGCCGAAAGTTCAAGCCCTACTTCTTGCCCAGGTACTTCCCCGGGTTCTGGTCGAAGGCGCGCTTGCAGCCTACCGCACAGAAGTAGTACTTTTTGCCCTTGTATTCCGAGGTAGCGGCCGCCTTCTTTTCATCTACCTGCATCTTGCAGACCGGGTCAATAGCCATAATGACACCTCCTTATATTAACTTTGCCTTTAGTAGAGTTGTTTTGTGCGCTGGTTTTTGTCCCTTTACCGTTTTTTTCTTATAAAAGAACCTATTGAAGCACCTATAATTCCACCGGCAATGATACCAACAATAAGACCAAGAAAAGCGCCGCCCAGACTAAAATAGTGGTTGCCGCCAATAGCTCCGAGTACGCCGCCAGCAATCAGGCCAGCTATAGTGCCAATCACGATATGAGTATCCCCGGGGCTCCATTTTGGCGGCTTTTCCGGGTCATGCTCGCTTCTATATCTCCGTTCCGTCTCATAGACCCTCTCCCGTTCGGCCGGGTCACCCCAGAAGAAAGTCAGGGAATTCTCCCTGTAAGAGCTACTGGCGTCGTGCGTACTATTCATTTGACGGACTCGCCGTTTTATTATTATGCCTCCTCTTCTTCCAGGCAAGGGGTGTCTAAGAGGGGCAAAGCCCTCAGGAATTAGTCCTGTTATTAGGAGTGTTTAAGAGGGGCTTCGCCCCTCTTTTACTATTATACCCCCTCTCCTGGAAGGAGAGGGGGTCAGGGGGTGAGGTCAATCTGTTAACCAGCAAATCTGGCTGGCTTAAACCTTCTCAGTCGCAGCGAATTGGAGACCACAGTGATGGAACTGGCGGCCATGGCGGCGGCCGCCAGAATGGGGTTCAGAAAACCGTAGTCGCCCAGAATAAAACGGGCCCCGGCCGGGACACCGGACCGACCGAAAGCGAGGTAGAGCACGCCGGCGGCCACCGGGATGAGAACAACATTATAGGCGAAGGCCCAGAAAAGGTTTTGTTTGATGGTTGTCATGGTGTGCTTGCTCAGCGAGATAGCCGTCACAATGCCGCTCAAATCACCGCTAATCAAGGTAATATCTCCCGTCTCAATGGCCACATCGGTGCCGGTGCCAATAGCGATGCCCACATTGGCCTGAGCCAGCGCCGGGGCATCATTTATACCATCGCCGACCATGGCCACTACTTTGCCTTCTTCCTGCAATTTCTTGACTTCCTGGGCCTTATGTTCGGGCAGAACTTCGGCCAGAACGCGGTCAATGCCAGCCTCTCGTGCGATAGTCTCAGCCGTGCGCCGGTTATCTCCGGTAATCATGCCCACCTCAATGCCCATTCTGTGCAAGGCGGCCACGGCCTCTTTAGCTCCCGGCTTGAGGGTATCGGCCACGGCGATAATGCCCACCACCTGGCTATCTACGCTCAGGAACATCGCCGTCCGGCCCTGTGCCCACAGGCGTTCGGCCTCTTTCTCCAGGCCGTTAATTGAGAAGCCTCTTTCGTTCATCAGCTTGAGGTTGCCCAAGATGAGTCTCTTGCCGTCCACCATCGCCTCCACACCGTGTCCTGGAACCGCATTGAACTCGGCGGTGGCAGTAAGTGGCAGTTGTTTCTGCTGGGCGGCCCGGACGATGGCCTCGCCCAGCGGATGCTCTGAGCCATACTCTGCGGAGGCAGCCAAGCGGAGAGCCTCTTCCTGGGAAAATGAAGGAATGGTGAGGACATCAGTGACCGCCGGCTCGCCACGGGTGAGTGTGCCGGTCTTGTCCAGCAATACCGTGGTTATCTTGTGGGACTTCTCCAGAGTCTCAGCGCTGCGGATGAGAATGCCGTGCTCTGCGCCTTGGCCGGTGCCGACCATAATGGCGGTTGGCGTGGCTAGTCCCAGAGCGCAGGGGCAGGCTATGATGAGCACAGCGATGAAATTAAGCAGGGCAAAAGTCAGTGCCGGGTCGGGCCCGGCGAAAAACCAGACGGCGAAAGTAACCAGAGCGATGCCAATCACGATGGGGACAAAGTAGCTGGCGATGACATCGGCCAGGCGCTGAATGGGGGCCTTACTGCCCTGGGCTTCCTCTACCAATCGGATGATTTGGGCCAGGGTGGTGTCTTTGCCAACTTTCGTCGCCTCAAATTGAAAGCTACCGGTCTTGTTAATGGTGGCACCAATGACCTGGTCACCGACCTTCTTTTCTAGCGGGATGCTTTCACCAGTAATCATGGACTCATCAATGCTGGAGTAGCCCTGACGAATGGTGCCGTCCACTGGCACCCGCTCGCCCGGCCGTACCATAACCAAGTCGCCTACCTGAACATCCTCCACGGAGGTTTCTATCTCCTGGCCATCGCGGATAATTCGGGCAGTCTTGGGTTGCAGCCCGATTAGCTTCTTGATGGCCGCGGAGGTCTGGCCGCGGGCTCTCGCTTCCAGAAAGCGGCCCAGCAGTATCAGGGCGATGATTACTGACGAGGTATCAAAATAAAGGTCGGGCATCAGTCCGCCGGCGGTAAAGAGGCCGGGGAACAGGATAGCGATGACACTATAAAGATAGGCGGCGGAGGTGCCCACGGCAATCAGGGTATTCATATCGGCAGTGCGGTGCCGCAGGGCGCCCCAGGCACCGCGATAGAATCGCCAGCCGGCCCAGAACTGCACCGGCGTCGCCAATGCCCAGAGGAGATACGCTTTGCCGGGGAAGGCCGGGCTAAAGCTCAGCACCATAATTATCGCGGCCAGCACCGCCGCAAAGATAACCCGGTTTCTCAGAGTGCGTGTTTCGCGTTGGGCAGCCAGTGTGACATCCTCCAATGTCTCGGCTTCCGAGCCCAGTTCATAGCCCGCCTCCCTTACCGCTCGCCTCATGTCAGCGATGGCCGTACCCTCGACATACTCAACCGTAGCTTTTTCGGAAGCGAGATTGACATTGGCCGAGACAACACCGGGAACACTGGACAGAGCCTCTTCCACCCGCGCCACGCAGGAGGCACAGGTCATCCCGCTCACCGGGAAAATCGATTTCTTGGTTGCCACCCCGTAGCCCAGTTCAGACACGGTGTCCTTAATCCTGGACAAATTGACCCGGTCGGGGTCATACTTTACGGATGCCTTTTCTGTGGCAAAGCTGACCTGGCTCTCTTCTACTCCAGGGGTTTCGGAGAGACCCTTTTCAATAGTAGCGGCGCAGGTCGTGCAGGTCATCCCCCTAATCGGTAAGTCGACCTTCTTCAATTTTTCCGAATCCGATTTCCCAGCCATTCCCAGCCTCCGCCCAAGCTATTCTCAATTCTTTAAATGTTAATATAAAAATTATCTCACATTATATGACCTATGTCACATACCGCTGTGAAGTGGTATGATATATTTATCAACTGTGTAGACCGGCTAGAGAATAAGGGAGGTGCGGTATGAGCGGTATGAGAAAGGTATATCTGGATAATGCCTCGACCACCCCTCTGCTGCCTGAAGTTCGTGATGCTATGCTACCTTACCTTGGCGAGCATTTCGGTAATCCTTCCTGTCTCCATGAATGGGGTGATGCCGCCCGGGAGGGGATGGAAAACGCCCGCGAGAAGGTGGCCGAGCTTATCGGGGCGGATGCCGAGGAAGTAATCTTCACCGGTAGCGGCACGGAAAGCAATAACTTTGCCGTCAAGGGGCTGGCCCTGGCCCAGCAGAGCAAGGGCAAACATATAGTCGTCTCGGTGATTGAGCATTTCTCGGTGCTTCATTCGGCCAGAACTCTGGAGAAGTGGGGCTTTGAGCTGACCGAGGTGCCGGTGGACAAGCATGGCGTGGTTGACCCCGAGGATGTGCGGAAGAGCTTGAGAAAAGACACGGTGCTGGTCTCCATCATGCACGCCAATGGCGAGGTGGGGACTATTGAACCAATCCGTGAGATTGCCAAAATCACGCAAGAACGCGGTGTCCTCTTTCATACCGACGCCGTGGCTACGGCGGGAACGGTACCGGTCGATGTCAGGGAGCTCGGGGTAGATGCCTTGAGCCTGGCGGGGAACCAGTTCTACGGTCCGAAGGGAGTAGGCGCTCTCTGGATACGCAAGGGGGTGCGCATTATACCTCTATTGGATGGCGGTGTGCAGGAGGGCGGACGGCGAGCTGGCACGGAGAATATCCCGGCTATTGTTGGCTTGGGCAAGGCGGCCGAATTGGCCAAACCCAATATGGCGGCACACGTGGCGCATCTGACCACACTACGCGACCGCCTGTTGACGGAAATACCGGCCAGGATAGAGCGTGTCATTGTCACCGGCCATCCCAAAGACCGCCTGCCCGGGCATGCCAGCTTCTGCGTGGAGTTTATTGAGGGCGAATCTATGATAATGCTCTTGAGCAGTCAGGGGGTGGCCGTTACCAGCGGCTCGGCCTGTACTTCCCGGGCGCTGAAGGCTTCGCATGTGCTAATTGCCATGGGCCTGACTCATGCCATAGCCCAGGGTTCTCTCCTGTTCAGTTTCGGTCTGGATAACACTAACGAAGATGTGGACTATGTCCTTGAGGTGCTGCCGCCGATTGTGGACAGGCTACGGCAGATGTCACCACTTTATGCCAAATACATCAAAAAGGTCAAAGGAGGCAAGTGATATGCCGGTTTACAGTCAGAAAGTAATGGAACATTTTATGCATCCCCGTAATGTCGGGGAGATTGATGATGCCGATGGCGTCGGTGAAGTCGGCAATCCCGTCTGTGGCGATATGATGACCTTCTACATCAAGGTCAAGGACAACCGTCTGGCGGATATTAAGTTTAAGACCTTCGGTTGCGGGGCAGCCATCGCTGTCTCCAGTATCGTCAGCGAGATGGCCATGGGCAAGACCCTGGAGGAGGCGCTGAAAATCACGCCTAAGTTAGTGGCGGATGAGCTTGAGGGGTTGCCCAAGCAAAAATTCCACTGTTCTAATCTGGGAGCCCAGGCTTTACAGAAGGCTATTCAAGACTATCAGAGCAAAAAGGGAAAGGGAGGAGGGAAAAACTGATGGCTGAGAAAACTGTGAAGAAGGCAGCCAAGAAGGAAATGTATTGCCCTTACTGCGATGAAGAGATTATAAAGGCCGAATTCCCCTACTGTCAGAGTTGTGGGGTGACCATATTCTACTGTCCCAAGTGCCGGAAGCCAGTGACCAGGGATAAAAGAATCTGCCCGCACTGCGGGGCTGAGATTAAAGGCGAGAAAGCTTAAGGAGGGAGGGATTATGGTGGAGAAGGAGAAGCTGACCATTGTTCTTTTCAGCGGTGGCCTGGACCACGCCCTGTCCGCTTTGATGATAGCGACCACGGGGGCCAGCATGGGTATGGATGTCACCATGTTCTTCACTTTTTGGGGGCTGAATGTAATCAAGAAGAACGAAGGCAAAATCAGAAGCAAGGGTCTGATGCGCAAGATGCTGAACATGATGAACCGGGGTGGCGCCAAAAGGTTGAAGCTTTCCAGGTTCAATATGTTTGGCCTCGGCACCTGGATGATGAAGAAGCTGATGAAAGAGCAAAACATGCCTTCCGTGGACGAGCTCCTAAAGACGGCGCAGGAGATGGGTGTGAAACTCGTCCCTTGCTCTAATACCTGCGGAATCATGGGAGTTTCTGAAGATGCTTTCCGCGGTGGGATTGGCAGTCAGGCAGGCGCCGCCTTCTTCCTGAACGAGGCGCGCCAGTCAAAGGTAACCCTTTTCATTTAGGGAGGGGAAATGAAGTCGGACAAGAGCCTGGATTGCGTGGGACTCTACTGCCCGATGCCGATAGTAAAAACGGCGGCCAAGATAAAGGAACTCAAGGTAGGTGAGGTCTTGGAGGTGGTGGCCGACGACAAAGGGATAAAGCTGGATATGCCGGCCTGGTGCCAGACTACCGGCCATGAATGCCTGGGGATGGAAGAGAAGGGTGGGGAAATCCGGGTCTATGTGCGGAAGAAGCACGATTGAGGCGGGTTGGTAGTCTTGTCTAGCTTCCGGTGGCGTAGGGCGGCTCTTTGACCAGGCGTTCGAGCACCTGATACCAGGTAATATCGACCAGGGCGACCTGATTTGACCCCGGGGCTCTTACGTAGCAGTTCTGGCCATCCGGGGTAATATCGCCTACATCGCTCTCAATGATGTTATTGTTCGCCAAGGTGACAGTTATTTTCATTGATGGTTGGGTCAAGCCGTACTCAGTCAATTGCTCAGCCGTGGCGAGATTGGGAAGCACGCGGGCGGCTCCCGGGCCGCTCAGCAAAAGGGGAATGCCGCCACCCCAGCGTGCGGTATCCACCGGTGAGTGCTGAGCGTCATCAAAGAACCAGGGGAACTGGTCCCCCTGTGGTATCTTGATAAAGGACTGTTTCACGTCGGGGCCTTCACGGGGGAGCTGTATATCAATGTGCGTGATATCGTTCATCTCAACCTCCCAGACATACACGGTGGGGTTGGGTGGCGTGGTCGGTTCGGGTTGCCTGACTAGGTAGAAAATGCCAGCCAGCACAACGAGGATAACTGCCAGAATCAGGATGTTTCTTGGTCTCAAGTAGGTTCCTCCCCGGTGTCTGCTCTCGTCATCGCCGGCGCCACCAGATTACGCCGCCAATTATCAGCACCAGGATTGGCGGCAGAGCGAGACTGGAGTAGTTGATGAAGTTGGCCTCGTCCGGGTTGACCGCCAGCCGGCGGAAGGGCGTAACCGTGCGATGGATGGCAA
>CAYGYD010000019.1:0-20352 GCA_964354005.1 uncultured Dehalococcoidales bacterium
GTCTCTTTTCCGAGTTTGCCCTGCGCAAGACGCTGGAACAGGCCGGTCGGTATTCCTTACCCCGACTGAAAGAAGTCTATCGCCGGCTTCTGGAGACCGACCTCTCCATCAAGACTGGCCGATATGACGGAGAGCTGGCTTTGAACCTGCTGGTTGCGGAACTCTGCCAGCGGGGCAAGCTCTATTCAGGACGGTCGAAGGCTGGTGTCTAACATGGCGGCGACCAGAAAACGAAAACTACCGGTTTTAGCCTTGGATATCGGTGGCACCAAGCTCATCACCGCTCTCATTTCTCCCAAAGGCGAGATGCTGGCCCGGGAATACTCACTTACCCTGGCCGATGAGGGGCCAGAGGCAGTAATCAGGAGGATATTCTCCGCCATAGACCAACTGCTGGCACTCCAGAATATGACTCTGGGACAGTTGGCAGCCCTGAGTATTGCCGCGGCCGGGCCGATAGGTATGGCCGAGGGAATAGTCAGCGACTCCCCCAATCTCCCCGGCTGGCGGAATATCCCTCTGCGCAATATCGTAAAGGACAGGTTCGGCATTGATACCTACCTGATTAACGATGCTAAAGCCGCCGTTCTGGGAGAACACCGCTTCGGTACGGGCCAGGGGGTGAACAACCTTATCTACATCACGGTAAGCACGGGTATTGGTGGCGGCATTATAGCCAATGGGAAGCTGTACTTTGGTCAGTCGGGTGGGGCAGGAGAAGTGGGGCACATGACCATTGATATTAACGGGACAGCCTGTAGTTGCGGTAACATCGGCTGCTGGGAGACACTGGCCTCGGGTAAGGCATTAGCCCGAGAGGCAATAAGACGCCTTAGCGCTGGCGAGAAGTCCTCTCTTATTGATGTGGCGGCTGGCAGGATGGAAAATATTACGGCCAAAGAAGTATCGCTGGCAGCACAAAGCGGGGACTCATTAGCCCGGAGTGTGATTGCCCGTACTGCTTACTATCTGGGCGTAGGTTTGGTAAACCTGGTTAATATCTTTAACCCTGAGATGATTATTGTCGGCGGTGGCCTGAGCAAGATGGGCGACCTCCTCCTCGAGCCGGCCCGTCAGGTAGTCAGAGAAAGGGCCTTTCCACTGTTGGCCCAGGCCGTGCGCATTGTCCCGGCCAAATTGGGCGACGATGCCGGGGTCTTTGGTGCCGCTTTTTTTGCTTTCCGGAAAGGAATCGTGTAGCTAGCCGGCCATTATTATCGCTTGTGCCAGTCCTTTGAATAGGGGGCTAGTTGGTATCTAGCCTCCTCTGACTACTGAACGCATGACACCTTACTTTTGACCAATGTCTCAACTACCGATGGGTCGGCCAGAGTGGTAATATCACCCAGGTCGTGACCATCCCCGGCGGCAATCTTGACGAGGATTGGCCGCATTATCTTGCCGCTTCTTGTCTTCGGCAGGCCGTCAGCGAACTGAATCCTATCCGGCGTAGCGATGGGCCCGATAGTCTTGCGCACATGGTCTTTCAGTTCCTTCTCCAGTTCCGGGCGGGGCGCTACCCCGGCCTTGAGAGTGACGAAGGCATAAATACCTTCGCCTTTAATCTCGTGAGGCACTGGCAGCACGGCGGCCTCGGCTACCCCGGGGTGCGAGACCAAGGCGCTCTCTATTTCCGCAGTACCCAGACGATGTCCAGAAACCTTGATGACATCGTCAATGCGGCCCAACAGCCAGAAGTAACCATCCTCGTCGCGCCGGGCGCCGTCGCCGGTGCAGTACATGCCCGGGAACCGGGTAAAGTAGACCTCTTTGAACCTCTGTGGGTCACCGAAGACGGTGCGCATCATACCCGGCCAGGGCCGGCGGATGCAGAGGAAGCCACCCTCATTGATACTGACCTCGGTGCCGTCCTCTCGGACAATGACCGGGTCAACCCCGGGGAAGGGGAGAGTGGCTGAGCCAGGCTTGGTGGCTACTGCACCAGGCAGAGGCGTTATCAGTATGCCGCCGGTCTCGGTCTGCCACCAGGTATCCACGATGGGGCACTTCTCGCCGCCGATGACCCGGTGGTACCACATCCAGGCCTCGGGGGTTAATGGGCTCGCCGACAGTGCCCAGAAGCCGGAGGCTGGAGAGGTCGTGTTTCCTGGGCCAATCTTCACCTTCCCTCATGAGCGAGCGAATGGCCGTCGGCGCGGTGTAGAAGATATTGACCTTGAATTTTTCGACAATCTGCCAGAACCTATCCGGTTTAGGATAGGTTGGCACGCCTTCAAACATGAGAGTGGTGGCACCGTTGACCAGCGGGCCATAGACAATGTAGCTGTGACCGGTTATCCAGCCAATATCGGCCGTGCACCAGTAGGTATCCTCGTCCTTGATATCAAATGTCCACTTCATACTCTGGTAGCAGTGGGCCAGGTAGCCACCCTGAGTATGTAGCACACCCTTGGGCCGACCGGTGCTGCCGCTGGTGTAGAGGATGAATAGCGGGGAATCGGCCTCCATTGGTTCCGGTTCGCAATTGGCCGTGACATCCTCGGCTGCCATTTCCTCGGGCCACCAGTGGTCCCGACCGGCTTTCATATTGACATCAATGCCCAGTCTCTTGACCACGACAACATCAGTTACCTTGGGACAGGAGTCGACAGCAACGTCAGCGCTGTCCTTACTTTTTACAGTGTGACCACTGCGATAGTAACCGTCGGCCGTGATGAGCAGGCGGGAGCCACAGTCTCTTATTCGGTCACGCAGTGACTCGGCGCTGAATCCGCCGAAGACGACACTATGGACTGCCCCAATACGAGCGCAGGCCAGCATGGCAATCGGTAGCTCCGGAATCATGGGCAGGTAAATGGAGACTGTGTCTCCTTTCTTAATGCCCAGCTTCTTCAACACATTGGCAAACTTGCTGACCTCATAGTGCAGTTGCTGATAGGTAAACGACCTGACCTCTCCCTCCGGCTCTCCCTGCCAGATAATAGCCGCCTTGTTCTTCCGCCAGGTCTTCAGGTGACGGTCAACACAGTTATAGGAAACGTTTATCTTGCCGCCGACAAAGTATCGTACTTCTGGTTTATCCTTGAAATCGTACTCAAGGAATTTATCCCACTTCTTATACCAATCCAGTTGATTGGCTACATCGCTCCAAAAGCCTTCCGGGTCCTTGATTGACCAGTCGTAGAGTACCTTGTATTCCGCCAGGCTCCGGATGGCCGCCTTCTGTTGGAAATCCTCCGGTGGCGGAAAGACCCGCTTTTCTTCCAGGACAGAGGTGATAGCCTTCTTCTCGGCTTTGGTCACCTCACCAGCCTCGGGGCTAACCTTGGCCACCCCCGTTTTGCCGCTACCCAGGGCGCGTCCGACCAGCTCTTCGAGCTGCTCGGGATTGAAAGGTTTGGGTAAAAACTCCACTGCCCCCAACCGTATGGCTTCTATCGCCGCTTCCCCTGTAGGCTCGGCCGTGATAACGACCCACTTAAGGTCAGGGTGTTCCTGCCGGGCTTTCGTCAGTATTTCCATGCCATCCTGGCCGGGAAAGCGGATGTCAAGGATGCCAACACCAAAGTTGTCCTGCCGGACTAATTCCATCGCCTTCTTGTTATCGGTGGCGGTGGCTACTTCATAGCCGGAAGCACTCAGCCAGTCCCCCAGAGACTCTCTGGCCACAGGCTCGTCATGAACTATCAATACCCTTTTCTTCTCTGTCATCTCCATCATCCAGCCTCTCTTCAGTCCTCGCCATGTCTACAATCGGTTGAGAATCCGTCAGTTCCCCTCTAATTTCATCCCCACCTTTACCACTTCTCCTGGCTCAAGCGAGACCAGAGCCAGGTTGCATGTCGCTTGTCCAGCTTGCCCACCCACTCTTCTATCTTTTGTATATCACCGCTGGCCAGCGCGGCCAATTCCTCTTGTGTCAGGGTGTAGTACTCGGATAGTGTCTCGCCGGGATTATCAGCTAATCGGCCCAGGAAGTCATGGTCATCTGCGGCTCGGGCGAGTATCGTCAGGATAGCTTCTTTCCCCTTTAATTTCTCCGTCCCGGAGATTGGTTTCGTTTCTTTTGATGTCACTGGCCTCACGGCTGTGCCTCCTCAATTTTCTCTCTACTTCTAGCTTACTACTTACCGAGCGTGATAATACCGAACTTTTGTCCTATCTCAGTATGCGCTAAAGTCGTATATTTGACCTGCCCTAAAGTCCAATACAAAAGCACGCTCGGCGCCCCACTTCCCGGAGAGTTCGTTGACAGTCAGCCTGACTTACACTAAAATCGTAGGTAGCCTTTTGTTTCTGGAGGACACAGGAAAATCAGTGACTAGTGACGAGCTTCGTGCCGGTTTTTTGAGCTTCTTTGAGAGTCGAGGCCACAAAGTCATCCCGAGCTCTTCTTTAATTCCCCACGGTGACCCCACCTTGCTGTTGACCAGTGCCGGTATGGTGCAATTCAAGCCTTACTACTTGGGCGAAGCCACCCCACCTAGCCCGCGCCTGACATCGTGTCAGAAGTGCTTCCGCACTACAGATATTGATTCGGTCGGGGACCCAAAGCATCTTACCTTCTTTGAAATGCTGGGCAACTTCAGCATCGGGGATTACTTTAAGAAGGAAGCTATTGCCTGGGCTTGGGAGTTTGTCACCCGGCACCTGAGGTTGCCCACAGAGCGTCTCTGGGTAAGCATCTTTCTTGATGATGACGAGTCCTTCGGGTACTGGCGCAATGTGGGCGTCCCTGTGGAAAGGATAGTGAGGCTGGGGGAGAAAGATAATTTCTGGGGTCCGGCCGGTGATTCCGGACCGTGTGGGCCGTGCAGTGAGATTCATTATGACTTCGGGATAGAGGCTGGTTGTGGCAAAACTTCCTGCCTCCCTGGGTGCGATTGTGGCCGTTTTTCTGAAATCTGGAACCTCGTTTTCACCCAGTATAACCAGGACAAAGAGGGGCATCGCACCCCATTACCTAAGCCAAACATTGATACCGGCATGGGCCTGGAAAGAGCTGCGGCGGTGGTAGAGGGGAAGACCTCAGTCTACGAGACCGACCTTTTTGTGCCCTTACTGGACAAGGTATCCCAACTGGCTGGCCGGGAATACGGTACTGACGATAATGCTGACCGTGCCATGAGGATAGTAGCCGAGCACAGCCGGGGAATTGCCTTCCTGATTGGTGATGGTGTCCTGCCCAGCAATGAAGGGCGGGGCTATGTCCTCCGGAGACTACTGCGCCGTGGCGCACTTTTCGGTCGAAAACTGGGGCTGGAAAAGCCATTCCTTTCGGAAACAGCCAAGGTGACGATGAAGCTGATGGGGCATGTGTACCCGGAGCTGGTACAAAGGCGCGATTTCATCCTCAAGGTCATTGAGCTGGAAGAGACGCGGTTTAACGAGACGCTTAATACTGGGCTGGAGCTTATCGGCGATATCATGACCAAGCTGGAGGCTGGTGGCCGAAAAATAATCTTCGGTGAAGATGCCTTCCGCCTCTACGATACCTATGGCTTTCCGGTGGAGTTGACCAAGGAAATCGCGGCCGGACGCGGCTTTTCCATTGACCTGGCCGGTTTTGAGAAAGAAATGGAGAAACAGCGGGAGCGGGCCCGCACCAGCCAGAGATTTGAAGTGGCGGAAAGAGGTGGTGGCGGTGGCTTGGGTGGAGCACTTGGCATCGAGAAGACATATTTTGTTGGTTATGGTGGTGTCAAGCAGAAGACGCCTGTCCTCGGTATTCTGGTTGATAATGAGCTTATTGACACAGTGAAGGAAGGGCAGGAAGCCAGCCTCATTCTGGAAAGTACCCCCTTCTACGGCGAAATGGGTGGGCAGGTCGGAGATACGGGAGAAATAAGAAGTGGTACCGGTCGTTTTGAAGTTACCGCTACCATACGGATGCCGCCGGACATCATCGTGCATCAGGGGAAAGTTACAAAGGGGAGCCTGAGTATCGGGGATGAGGTGGAGGCTGAAGTGGATATGGCACGGCGGCTGGACATCGCCCGCAATCACACGGCGACCCATTTATTGCAGGCGGCACTCCGTCAGGTGCTGGGTGAGCACATCCAGCAGAGGGGTTCGCTGGTGGCTCCGGACCGACTCCGCTTTGACTTTTCGCATCTTGTCCCGATGACCAAGAAAGAAACACAGCAGGTAAATCGCATCGTCAACGAGCGAATCCGACAGAATCTAATCGTCTGGGACGAGGAGATTCCCTATAAGCAGGCAATCGCCGAAGGGGCCATTGCCCTTTTCGATGAGAAGTATGGTGATACAGTGCGGGTGCTGAGAGTTGGTCAGCCACCCATCAGTGCCGAGCTCTGCGGTGGCACCCATGTTACTACTACGGGGGAAATAGGTTTTTTCTATATCATCAGTGAGAGCAGTATCGGCGCCGGCCTGCGTCGAATTGAGGCAGTTACCGGGCGGGGTGCCGAGGCCGATATTGAGAAGCGGCTGGCTGACCTGGAAAAGACAGCCGAGTATCTGGAGGCCGAACCCGACCGTATTCTGGAGAGAGCTGAGAGTGTCTCGGCTGAACTGAAAGAGGAGCGCAAGCGAACCCTGGCTCTGGAAAGAGAACTGTCTAAGAGGATTGCTGAGTCCTTACTGGCTCAGGTGGAGATAGTCAAGGGTATCAAAGTGCTGGTGGCCAAAGTGCCTTCGGCACGGATTGAAGTCTTGCGGGAGATGAGCGACCGGCTCCGTGACCAGCTGAAGAGCGCGGTAGTGGTTCTGGGCACTGTGTCCGAAGATAGGCCCGTCTTTCTTGCCGCTGTAACCGCTGATTTGGTCGCCAGAGGCTATAACGCTGGAGAGATTGTCAAAAAGATAGCCAAGGTAGCGGGTGGTAGTGGTGGGGGTAAGGCTACCCTGGCTCAGGCCGGTGGCAAGTATAAAGAAAAGCTGGATGAAGCACTGAAGTCGGTAAAAAGCCTGATTTGAGATTTCGCAATAAAATAAAGGAAAGTTTGAAGGGGTGAAGCCCCTTCAAGATAAATCAATCCCCCTCTCCTTTCTAAGGAGAGGGGGATTCAGGGGGTAAGGTTACAATTACTCGTAGTTTGGGACTTGACATCGGTGACCGGAGAATTGGGGTGGCGCTCAGTGACCCGGCGGGCATACTGGCAACTCCTTTGACTGTGATTGAATGCCAGGACGAGCGTCAAGATATTCAGGTTATTGTTGACATAATCAATCAACATCAGGTGAAGCAGGTTATCGTTGGTCTGCCGCGGTCAATGGATGGCACTATTGGTGAGCAAGCCGAGAAGGTCATGGCCTTTGCCCGACGACTTTCCAGTCAGACCGATGTCCCCGTGGAGTTCCGAGACGAGCGTCTGACGACTGTATCTGCCCGCCGTTTGATGCAGGCCGCCAGTGTCAGGAGAACCAGGAAGAAAATGAGGGACGATGCTATTGCCGCGGCTCTTATTCTCCAGGGATACCTGGAGGAGAACCGCTAGCAACCCCAATAACTCAGGAGGGCATTTGTCAGCTTATCGGGTAGTCAGAAATTATACCGAAGTGCTGAAGCCCGGTGCCAGCCTGCTGCTGACCTTCATCGGCGTCGCCGCGGCCGTTATCGCTGGTGATGGCCGGCCACCGCTGGGTAAGCTTCTGCTAACCATGGTAGCGATTCTGGTGGCCAGCGCCGGTGCCAATGGGCTAACCAATTATCTGGACCGAGAAGTTGACGCCAAAATGCAGCGCACCAGGCATCGGGCGTTACCATCGAAGCGTATTTATCCGCCGGGGAAGGTATTGCCACTCACCATTGGTCTGACGGTCATCGGTTTGGTTCTGGCCTGGTTCCTGCAGCCGGCCTACCGCCTGTGCTTCATCGCTGATGTGGTTGGCACCACGG
The DNA here is from genome assembly GCA_964354005.1 of uncultured Dehalococcoidales bacterium. GTDB lineage: Bacteria > Chloroflexota > Dehalococcoidia > Dehalococcoidales > UBA2162 > CAVSBN01. Next base: position 7,823 of record CAYGYD010000019.1, read on the forward strand.
CGGCGCTTGTCTGGCGCAAGAAAGCCACCTGCGTCTTCCCGCAGGGTGTGCTGGCTGGTTGTGCCCCGGTTTTGATGGGCTGGCTGGCTATTACGCCCACTATTGGTTGGGAACTGGGGTTGCTCTGCGCTCTCATTGCTGCCTGGCTGCCCCTGCATGTCTGGAGCGTTATGATTGCCAATCGGGAAGACTACATTGGTGCCGGGTTGACCTTCTTCCCGATGAGCCGAGAGGTCAGGGAAGCAGTTAAAGCTCTCCTGCTCTTGAGTCTGGTGCTGGCCGCCGCCGCCATTAGCCTTTATTTTATTGGCGGCTTTGCTCTGCTCTACCTGATAGTGGCCAGCCTGCTCAGTGTCATCATGGTCTACGCCAGCTCTCGACTGGTAATTGCCCGCACCTCACAGAATGCCTGGCGACTCTATAAGTTGTCAGCCTACCCGTATTTAGGCGTTATCTTCCTGACCATGTGCCTGGATATCTGGCTGCTGTAAGACATCATCCGAGCTTCATTATATTGAATTTGTCTTTAAAGACTATGAGCCAAAATAGCTTCCGATTGCTAAAGAGTTGCCCCAACACTCAAGCCCGCCTTGGCGAGTTGGTAACACACCACGGAGCCGTGACGACTCCGGTCTTTCTGCCGGTAGCCAGCCAGGGGACGGTCAAAACGCTGACGCCAGAGGAAGTTAAGAACATCGGGTTCGATATGTTGCTGGCCAACACCTACCATCTCTATCTCCGGCCAGGCGTTTCTGTGATTGAAAAAATGGGTGGCCTGCACCGATTCATGGCCTGGGACAAGGCCATCCTCACTGACAGCGGTGGCTACCAAATCTTCAGTCTGGCTGCCTTACGCCAGGTCAGTGACGACGGAGTCCTGTTTCGGTCTCACATCGACGGCAGTGAGCACCTGATTACGCCGGAGCTGGCCATTCAGTTCCAGGAAGCTCTGGGGGCTGATGTCATTATGGTTCTGGACGAGTGCCCGCCTTACGATAGCGGCTTAAAGAAGGTGCAGGCGGCCATGAACCGGACGCATCGCTGGGCGGAAAGATGCCAGAAATCCCACCAGCGCCAAGACCAGGCCCTCTACGCCATTGTGCAGGGCGGGCTTTTCCCCGACCTGCGGCGGCAGGCCGCCGAATACCTCACCTCACTGGACTTCCCCGGCTATGCCATCGGTGGCTTGAGTCTGGGAGAGCCCAAGAAAGCGACGCTGGGCATAATTGAGGAGACGGTAGCTTATTTGCCTGAGAACAAACCCCGTTACCTGATGGGGATGGGCTCTCCTGAGGACATAGTTGAGGGTATCGCCCGAGGTATTGATATCTTTGACTGTGCCCTGCCGACCCGCGTTGCCCGAAATGGTGCCCTCTTTACTCAGCAGGGTAGAATAAACATCCGTAATGCCGCTTACCGCCAGGCGGTTGAGCCGGTTGACCTGGACTGCGACTGCTATACTTGCCGCACTTTCTCCGCCGCCTATCTACACCACCTGTTTAATAGTCAGGAACTCTTGGCCTATCGGTTAGCCACCATCCACAACCTGACCTTTATTAGTCGACTGATACAAAAAATAAAAGGCGCCATCCGGGATGGCACCTTCAAGTCCTTTAGAGATGAGTTTCTGGCCGCCTACCGGCCCACTGATGAGCCGGTCCGGCTCGACCAAAAACAGAAGTGGTTACGGCGGCAGAAGCAGTAGCCTACCGGCCAGTCCCCAGCTTATAGAGACGCTGCATAATTGTCTGAGCTTCGCTGATGATGCGGTCGATTATCTCCTTAGCACTGGGTATATCATGGATTAGTCCCACAGTCTGCCCAACACTGATAGTAGCCTGACTGAAGTCACCCGTGTCATAAGCCCTTCTTCCCCGCTGACCGCTCAAGAGTGGCAGCAGTTCCTCCAGCTTGGCTCCCTTCTTCTCCATCTCGGCTATCTTTTCAGTATACGGCGTTCTGACCACCCGCGATGTGTTTTTCATGGAGCGTTGAATTAACATCGTATCCGTCTCATGAAGCTGGAGCAGCCACTCCTTGACTTTCGGGTGGATGTTGCATTCCTGGCAGGCCATAAAGCGGGAACCCATCAGCACACCTTCAGCACCCAGGGCCAGGGCTGCGACGAAACCGCGAGCGTCAGAAATACCGCCGGCGGCGATGACTGGAACCTTCATGGCATCAACCGCAACGGGGATTCGCACCAGCGAAGTGACATCCTCCTCACCCGGATGTCCGGCCGCCTCCGTGCCCAGGATAGTCACTGCATCCACGCCAAGCCGTTCGGCTGTCTTAATATCCCTTATCCGTGTTGCCCGGTGCAGGGTTTTCACCCTGGCACTTTTCAGGAGCTTCATGTAGGGCTCAGGGCTCCGCCCGGAGGTCTCAATAATGTTCACCCCTTCTTCAATCGCCGAAGTGAAGTACTCTTCGTAATTCACCGGTCGGATGGTCGGCAACAGGGTAACATTAACGGCGAAGGGCTTGTCCGTCAGTTTTTTCGTCTTTTTGATGTCCTCTTTCAGCTCTTTGCCCGTCAGATAATTGAGTGCAGTGAGCGTGCCCAGCCCACCCGCATTGGAGACGGCAGCCACCAGTTCAGCACAGGCCAGGCCGCCACCCATTGCCCCTTGGATAATGGGGTATTTGATGCCCAGCAGTTTAGTCACTCTAGTCTCAAACAACGGCTTTCATCCTTTCTGTTAATTTTTCCGTGCCTACCCAGCCACGACTAGTTTACGCAGGCGTTGCACAATCTCCTGCGCCTCGCCAATAATGCCGTCAATCACCTGTTTGACACTGGGAATATCGTGGATTAGGCCGACGACCTGACCGGCGGTGATTACGGCATTCCGGACTTCGCCGGTTTCATAGGCATTCCGCACCGTCTCACCGCTAATGAGGGGGAGAATCTCTTCCAGCTTGGCTCCTTTCTCCTCCATCTCCAGTATCTTCTGGGTGTACTCTGTCCGCACCACCCTTTCATTATTGTTGATAGTGCGGTGAAACAGCATCGTATCGGTCTCTTTCAGTTCAACGAACCATTCCTTGAGCTTGGGATGTGCCCGGCATTCCTTGGTGGCGGCAAACCGGGTGCCCATCATGATACCCTCAGCACCGAGGGCGAGAGCAGCGACAAAACCCCGGGCATCCGCAATGCCTCCCGCCAGAACCACAGGAATTTTGACGGCATCAACGCAGGCCGGAATAAGCACTGAAGCGGCGACATCATCCGGTAATGGATGTCCGGCCGACTCAAAACAGACCACGCTGACGGCATCTACCCCCAGCCGCTCCGCTGACTTGGCGTGCCGGGCACTGCCCACCTTGTGCATCACCTTTACCTTGGCATCCTTAAGTAATTTCATGTAGGGCTCCGGACTGCGACCGGAAGTCTCAACGATACGCACGCCTCCTTCAATTGCGGCGGTGAAGTACTCTTCGTAGTTTACCGGTCGGATGGTCGGTAACAGGGTAACATTAACGGCAAAGGGCTTGTCCGTCAGCTTTCTCGTCTTTTTGATGTCCTCTTTCAGCTCTTTGCCCGTCAGATAATTGAGCGCGGTGAGCATGCCCAGTCCGCCAGCATTGGAGACGGCTGATACCAGCTCGGGGCAAGCCAAGCCGCCGCCAAGCGCCCCCTGTATGATGGGGTATTTGATACCCAGCAGTTTAGTTAGTCTAGTCTCAAACAATAATTTCTACCCCCTTCTGTCAGGTTGTTACTGAAGCCAATGGCTTCGCCAGGTATATTGCGTTCAGTGATTAGGCGCCAATCTTGACCTTCAGTGTACCCATTATCTGTTCCGCTTCTCGCACTGTCCGCTCAATCAATTCGGCTACAGTGGGGATATCCTTGACGCGACCCGCACCTTGTCCCATCATCAGCAGTCCTTCTTGCGCATCACCGTCAATCGTGGCTTTACGGAACAATCGGCTGCCTACGGCAAAGCGCATTACTGAAGCCGTGGTTCTCCGGGCACTGCCGAGGCCAATTTCCTGGCGTCGCAAGGCCCGCACATTACGGATGAGGTCGCCGTAGGAAAGCTTGAGCTCTCGCTTCATAAACATGGCCGCTGACAAGGTGTCTACTAACCCTATGCTCCTCTTCTGTAACATCTCGTCGGCTTTCTTATTGCGTAGTACGCGGCAGTTGATGCCGTCAAAAGCCGGGTCAATAATAGTATCTTCCTCCGTAGCTTTAAGCCAGGTATCTTTGATAGACTGTGGTACTTCCGCCTCTTTTGTTGCCGCCAGACGAGTACCCATGGCAATACCCTCAGCACCCAAGGCCAAAGCGGCCACCAGCCCCTTGCCATCGGTATAACCACCCGCGCCGATGCAGGGGATTTTGACGGCGCTACTTATGGTGGGCACCAGCACGAGAGCTCCAACATTCCCGGAATGAGAAGCGGCTTCATAACCGGTAATAACCAGCATGTCAGCGCCGAGTTGCTCAGAACGGAGGGCATGTCTGAGCAAGGCTATCGTGCCAATGACTTTGCCACCATAGGCGTGGGCGGCTTGAATCAATGGCTGAATCTCCGGTGGCCGACCCAGGGCATAGTTGATAACCGGGACTTTCTCCTCAATAACAACAGGCGCGAGAGCCCGGGTACCTATACCCAGTGTTAGATTGATACCGAAGGGTTTGTCAGTCAACTCTCTGATTTCTTTAATCGCCTTCCTGATTCCTTCCACATCGTAATGGCTACCGGCCAATACGCCAAGACCACCAGCGTTAGAGACTGCGGCTGCCAGCTTGGGTGTGGTCAGCCAGTTCATTCCGGACAGCATAATGGGGTACTTGATACCGAAGAGTTCCGTCATTCTTGTCTTCATAATAACCTCCTTCTGTTAAAGTACTGACATTTGACTTGGCTAATATTAGACGGCGTCTTCCGTTCTTGTCAAATTTTCAGTGACAAGTTGCCCGGTTTTTCTGCCACCGTTTAGCCGCCACCAATGATATATAGAATATGTATCTCGTCCCCGTCTCTAACTGGTTTGGCTAGTTGCTGAGGGAAAGCATCCTCCCCATTAACATAGAGGCCGATATAAGCGTGCAACTTGCCCTTTTTATCAAAAACCATCTTCTTGAGGTCGGGAAACTGCTTAACCAACTGGTTCAGACACTCGCCGACAGTTGTGCCCTTTACCTCAACGATAGACTTATCATTGGTATAAGGCAGAAAATATGATGGCAGATTTATCTTGATACTCATGGCCTATTGCACCTCCCCTAAATGTCCGCAATGCTCACAGTTAGCGTCTCTCCTTACGGTCAACTCGGTGAACGTCATTTTTAGCCCATCATAAATCAGGAGCCGATTAGCCAATGGCTGGCCCAGGCCAGTTATGCATTTAATAGCTTCAGTTGCTTGAATACAGCCGATAAGCGCCGGCGTAACACCAATCACCGGGAACTTTTGCCGAGGGATAAGTCCGCGGTAGATGCACCGGAGACAGGCGCTTTGACCGGGGAGTACAGTCATAACCCGGCCTTCAAAACCATAAACGGCTCCGTGCACAAAGGGAGTACGATTCTCTACGGCTGCTTTGTTCAGCACGAATCTGGTGGGCAGGTTATCCATGGCATCAACAATCACATTACAACCAGCCACCAGACGGGAAATATTCGCTTCGGTGATGGTTTCCTTTACAGTTTCTAGTCGTACATTCCGGTTTAACGAACCCAGTTTCTCCCTGGCGGATTCAACTTTATTCCGGCCAACATCCTTGTCCCAGTGCAGGACCTGGCGGTTGAGATTGCTGAGTTCAACCTTATCGTGGTCAATAATTCGTATCGTGCCCACGCCAGCCACAGCGAGGTACATGGCCACGGGTGAGCCAAGCCCACCCGCGCCGGCGATGACCACCGTGGCTTGCTTCAGCTTCTCCTGCCCCTTCTCACCAAGGCCCCGTATCATTATTTGGCGGTCGTATCTCTCAAGCTCGTCATTGGTCAGCATATCCCTCTACCTCTTTACCAGAATCCCATTTATTAACCTCTCCCCCTGCCCCCTCTCCTTGGGAAGGAGAGGGGGAATAAGTTTTTTGAGAGAGGCGAAGCCTCTCTTCTATTTTCTTCCCCCTTCCCTTTTCAAGGGAAGGGGGTAAGGGGGATGGGTTGGTAAACGATCTCTTTGTTAATACCCTTAACAGACTTCTATCTTACCTCTTTTTCAATCCACTGCAGATAATCAGGGTTGCCAGCAAGGATAGGCAGGGCAATGATTTCTGGCATGGTATAGCTGTGGTTCTCCTTGACTAAAGCTACAACCTCTTTTACTAGCGAAGCCTTGGTCTTGACGATGAGCAGGCTTTCCGCCGCCGATTCCAGTTTACCCTGCCACCAGAAAGAGGAAGCAACCATGGGTATGATATTAACGCAGGCCGCCTTCCGCTGTATGAGCAGAGCATCGCTTATCTGGCGTGCCTCTGTCTGACTGCTGGCAGTGATGAAGATGACAACATAGCTGTCATCACTCATAAGCATTCTCCTCCCCAGTCAGGCGGATATGGGACAAATGTTAATTTCGCCCCATATGCCGATTTTTTCGCCCATAATGATAACTAGCCCCTTTAGTCCGGCAATGCCCTGGGCAAATTCAATCCCGCGCGGGATGTCATCTGGTTGCTTAATCAGGTTCCCGATAGCGGTGGCCGCGGCGTCCGCCAGAGTGGCTGACGGTGAAAGCACCACCACCGCATCAGCCCGGCCAAAACTCAGTGAGTGCCCCACCGTTCCAGAGGAAGTGCAAACACCCAGCGGCGTCGCCTCGCCATTAATTTTCAGGCCGACCTTGCCGGTCAGTGGTGATTTGCCGGCATAAATGCCGACAACCCTTTGGCTCAGACTCCTGAGATAGATATCGCCGCCATTCTCAATAATCACCTCCGGCGAAAAAGTCACCAGGTCGGTGCCGACAAACTCAGCGATGGCTCCGGCGACAGAAGCCATCGGCCCAACGCCAACTTTACTGGTTGTCTCTAGCATTGCCTTGACAATAAGCGGGGCGTCGCTGGTAATGGGGAGGGGTTCAAGAGAGCCCAGGAAAGCCGGATGACGCTCAATATATCTTTCTATCAGACCGCGGTATTTCAGTACCAGTTTCAGGGCCTTGCTTCTCAGGTTCTTGTTGGCACGGATGTATAAATCGGTCTCCTTCACTGTCACATTGAAGGCGACCAAATCCTTGCCGGTAATCCAGTGCCGGTAGGTCCTTGGCTGATACATCGACTAAAAATGTAGCTCCATCGCCCTTGGTGGGCACGCTTTGATGCACAATTCACAGGCCAGACATTTTTCGTTGTCGAAAGTGACCCGCCGGCTCACCGGGTCAAGTTCAAAGGCACCGGTGGGGCAAATCGTGATACAGGCACCGCAGTAGGTGCACCGTTCCTCGTTGCGAGTTACATCCTGGCTGAGCGACTGTATTTTCACGCCGGTTTCTGCCAGATACCGGACGCCATTGTCATAGTCGTCTTGCTTTCCGCTCAATTCCATCACCATGAGGCCCTCTTCATCCGGCGTAACTGAGGCTTTCAGGATATTGAAGTCAAGGTTAAAGTCTTTAACCAGCCGACTGACGATAGGCCGATCGACCAACCGCCTCGGAAAACGGAGCACAATTCTTTTAGAAACCATTACTGCCACCTCAATTCTTATTTAGCTAGAAAAGAAGGAAAATCTCTGGCTTAATTGTCAGCCAGGATTTTAGGAAATATGTCCGGTTACTTCTCTTCTATTGAGCGTTCTTTAAGCGGCTTAAAGGTGACGCCTGATTCTACTCCGGGTAGTGGAGCCACGGGCACGGTGAGCAGGAACTGGCCGCTTAGAATCCATTCTTTAAGGGTCTGGGCAATTTCCACCGCGCGCGGGTAACTGGATAAGGAAGCCGTCGGTACGCTCTTACCCTGGACTGTTATTTTGCCGCTCTTGAGCTGGGCGTAGCTCACCTCCCCCAGAATATCCGGCTTTCTCTGGGGGTAGGCTGCGGAGTAGTCGACAATCGGGGCCAGGATTTCAGCATCAGTTACCGTAGTGTATTGCAGTATTTCTTCCGAAAGTATGGGGATTGGGACACCGACACCTACGGTAAGGCTGGTGCCGTAGCCCAGAATGCTTGTTCCCACCAGATATCGCGGGTTCATCCCCTTCAAATCGCCGATTACGGCCAGAGTCGCAGCGCCACGGGTGGGCACCCCTTTTTCTGTACGAGGCACATTTGGATTGTGCTGGGTACCCTGCCAGGCAATATACCCAATACCACCTCCCAGGAATATCCTGGTACCAATACCGAGCGTTTTGTAATAGGGGTCATTGAGTAAAGGCGAAAGCTGACCGGCACTACAGTAGTTGGCATTGCCCAGCCCTGGTTTCAACATACCGAGGTAGGTATAGATTGTCTTGTCAGATAGGTTCACCGCAACATTGTAATTCTGATAGGCATTTCTGATATTAAAGAGCACCGCTTCATTCAGGTCCTGGATGTTAATCCAGGTCTCAAGTCTCTTTCTGGGATAGCAGTCAGTACCGTAAGCCGTGGCCACCAGCCGCACATCCTTACCGGCGACCAGCTCCTCAATAACATGCCCGCCGCCATAGTTGAATTCGCCGGGATAGATGCGGTTTCTGGGGTCGTCGTCGGGAATCGCGGTGGCGCCGATGAGTATATCCACTGCCGCCAGGCCGGTATAAGCCGGGACATCATTGAGATAGACTCGCCCACCCCCCAGCTTTATTCTAGGCGCCGAGTGCCCGACATTAAGGTAGGCACTTGAGGAACACATCGGACCGAAGGTGCCGGTGGTCACGACATCCACTTCCTGCGCCGCTTTTTTTACACCCTTCTCTTTAACGCACTCTATTATCTCTTCAGCGGTGAATACCACTGCCTTGCCATTCTTGATTTTCTCGTTGATTTCCCCAATCGTTTTCACCATTGAAACCTCTCCTTGATATTAATATTTACGCTCTTTAGTGTCAACTAAGATGTAAAAACAACAAGCCCAAGAAGCTAATCCTCTTGGGCTTGGTCAACTCCCCCGTCAGTTTGGGAAATTATGTTTGCATGATGCCCGAACTGGCGGCACGCCAAGCCCAGGGCATCATCATGCGAGATTCCCCTCTATTAAGGCTGGTCGGTCCCTTCCAGGTCGGCACTACTTTCCTCCTATCGTTTGTATGCCGTCGTCTTGGATTATTTCATATTCTACGGTATTTATACCTTAATGTCAAATTTCGTAGTAGAGATTGTTTATTAACCCCTCACCCTCTGTCCCTCTCCCCTTATGTAAGGGGAGAGGGATGAGGTTTTAGAGAGGGGCTTCGCCCCTCTTAGATGCCCTCTTTTCTGGAATAGAACGAGGAGGGCTTTGTCTCTCCTACACAACGGGGTGTTTAAGAGGGACGTCAGGTCCCTCTTCTTAATTCATTCTCCCCTTCCCTTTCTAAGGGAAGGGGGTCAGGCCTGCCCGCCGCACAAGGCTTTGGCAGGCGGGGGGATGGGTTTATCAACAAAGTTAATCTGGCTCGGGTTGAAAGGAAGCTGGTTATGAGATATAATCACCAATTAACGGCCATTTCAATTGGCGGGTGTCAGGAGATTGCTTTTGCTGAAGACCTGTAGCTGTGGTGAGCTTAACAAGGGCAATGTGGGCCAGATGGTGGAGCTGGCGGGGTGGGTTGACCGCCGCCGTGACCATGGTGGTCTAATCTTTATTGACCTGCGCGACCGCGAGGGTATTGTCCAGGTGGTCTTCAACCCGGAGAAATCAAAAGCCTGCCACCAGACTGCCAGTGAGATGCGCAGTGAATATGTGGTCCGGGTCAAGGGTGAAGTTTCCCTCCGCCCACCGGGTACCGAAAACCTCAAGCTGCCCACCGGCGAGGTTGAGGTCATTGCTCAGGAGGTTGCCATACTAAACACAGCCAAGACGCCGCCTTTCTCCATATCGGCCAGCGAAGAAGCTGAGGTGGACGAGAACACTCGCTTTAAGTACCGCTATCTTGACCTGCGCCGGCCGCAAATGCAGAGAAACCTGATACTGCGACATCGTGTCGTGAAATTTATCCGTGATTTCCTGGATGCCCGAGGCTTCGTTGAGGTGGAAACGCCAATCTTAATCAAGAGTACCCCAGAAGGTGCACGTGACTATCTTGTGCCCAGCCGTATTCACGCCGGCAAATTCTATGCCCTGCCGCAATCGCCACAACAATTGAAGCAACTCCTGATGGTGGCGGGCATAGAGAAGTACTTCCAGATTGCCAAGTGCTTCCGTGATGAGGACAGCCGCGCCGACCGCCAGCCTGAATTCACCCAGCTTGACCTGGAGATGAGTTTTGTTGAGGAAGAGGACATACTCAAACTAACCGAGCAACTCTTTACCTCAATGGTGGCCGCTATCACGCCTGAGTTCCGGGTGATAAAACCCTTCCCCCGCCTCCGCTATGCCGACACCATGGAACACTACGGGGTGGACAAACCCGACCTGCGTTTTGGCCTGGAGATAAGAGACCTCTCTGACATTGCTCAGCAGACTGACTTCTCTGTCTTCCGCACGACAATTGCCGATGGGGGTAGGGTGCGGGGTATTTGTGCCCCCGGCTGTGCCAGCTATAGCCGCAGCCAGCTTGAAGAACTGAATAAGCTGGCCCAGAGTCTCGGAGCTAGGGGTCTGCTCACTGTCTCTCTTGGTGAATCACCCGGGAATCTGGACAGCTTGACCCACGATATGGTGAAGTCGGTGGCGGCCAAATTCATGACCCTTGACCAGATAAAACAAATGGCCAGCCGCCTGGGTGCCGGGATGGGCGACCTTCTCCTCATCATGGCCGGTAAAGATAGAGTGACCAACCCCTGCCTGGGCGAACTACGCAAGGAGATGGGACGCCGGTTGAAGCTGGCCTCACCTGACTTGCTGGCTTTCGCCTTCATCGTGAACTTCCCTTTGTTTGAGTGGAGTGAGACAGCCGGACACTGGGAGCCGATGCACCACCCCTTTACTGCGCCCAAGGATGAGGATGTATCTCTCCTGGAGAGTACTCCGGAGAAAGTGCATTCCAAACACTATGATGTTGTCTGCAACGGCTATGAATTGTCTAGCGGCAGTGTGCGGATTCATACCCGTGAGCTTCAAACCAGAGTATTCCGGCTGCTGGGTTACCGCGATGAGGACATTGAGGCCCGCTTCGGGCATTTGCTTGAGGCTTTTGACTACGGTGCCCCGCCTCACGGCGGCATTGCTCCCGGCATTGACCGTCTCGTGATGCTACTGGCGAGAGAGGAAAATATCAGAGAGGTAATTGCTTTCCCCAAGAATAAGAGTGCGATGGATTTGACCTTCGGTGCGCCTTCGGCCGTTACTGAAGAGCAACTGACGGAGCTACACCTCCGGTTGCGGGAAGAGTGATTCGTATCTACTGGAGGCAGAGTGAAAGTAACCAACGATAAGACCGAGAACAGTCAGACATATCTCACTATTGAAATGGAACCGGCCGAGGTTGAGGAGTCGCTGGAGAAGTCATACCACCGGCTGGTGCAGAGGGCTAAAGTCCCGGGTTTTCGGAAAGGCAAGGCGCCCCGGGCTATCTTTGAACGCTATTTTGGCCGGGAGAGCCTGCTTGAGGAGGCCATCGAGAAACTGGTGCCCGAGGCCTACGAGAAAGCCATCAAGGAGCAGGCCATTGAGCCAATCGCCCGACCTCAGATTGAGGTCACACAAACTGAGCCGCTGGTGTTTAAAGCCATCGTCCCGCTGAAACCAAAGGTCAAACTGGGTGATTACCACAGTATCCGCCTCACCCCGGAGTCGGTGAGTGTGAGTGACGATGATGTCAACACAGTGATTGAGGGACTCCGCCACCGACACGCCACCTGGGAACCGGTGGACCGACCCGTAGAGCTAGGCGATTCCGTGGTCATGGATATCTGGAGCAATACTGACGGCCAGCCATTTATCAACCAGAAGGGACTTCAGTATCAGGCCCTCAAGGATGTACCCTTCCCCGGCTTCGGCGACCAGATTGTCGGGATGAAAAAGGACGAAGAAAAGGAGTTCAAACTCCAATTACCGGCCGACTATCCCCGAAGCGAGCTAGCCGGTAAGGAGCCCCAGTTCAAGGTCAGGGTTAACGAGATAAAGCAGGAGATTCTCCCTGAGCTGAATGATGACTTTGCCAAGCAGGTTAATCCTGAAGTGAAAGACCTGGCCGAACTGCGGGAGAAAATACTGGCCGAACTCAAAGCGCGGGCTGAGGAGAGAGCCAGGATTGAATTTGAAGACAAAGTAATTGATGCCGTGGTGGCCCAGGCTCAGATTGAGTACCCGCCGGTTCTGGTGGGGACAGAGGTTCACCGCCTCATCGACCAGCGTTTCCGGGGTCAGCAGGAACTGGAGGAGTACCTCAAAAGCATCAATAAGACTGAGAAGCAACTGCACGAAGAACTTCACCCCATAGCCACCCAGCGAGTGACCCGCTCACTGGTCCTGGGCCAGGTGGTGGAGGATGAGAAGATTGAGGT
>CAYGYD010000020.1:0-10252 GCA_964354005.1 uncultured Dehalococcoidales bacterium
GTTTCATCTGAGTTACCCCTGTATCGTTAAACCCTGCGCTGAAGATGCCAGCCATGGTCTATCGGAAGAGAGCGTGGTGGCTGATTTTGCCGCACTGGAAAAACAGGTCAGAAAAGTCAGCCAGCTCTTTGGGGGCCGGGCTCTGGTGGAAGAATTTGTTGATGGCCGGGAATTCAATATCACTGCTTTGGGTAACAGCGAGCCAGTGGTTTTGCCTCCTTCTGAAATAGTCTACTCTCTGCCGCCGGAAAAGCCCAAGATTCTTACCTTCTCGGCCAAATGGGAGCCAGACAGCCTGTATTTTGAGTCTTCGCAACCGGTCTGTCCGGCGGAAATCGATGATGAGACACGCCAGTGCATCGCTCAGGCTGCTTTGACTGCCTTCAAGCTGCTGGGCTGTTCTGGATATGCCCGGGTTGATTTCCGGATGGGTAGTGATGGTGTACCCACAATCATCGAGGTAAACCCCAACCCGGACCTGTCTCCCGATTACGGTGCAGCACGCCAGGCTCTCGCCGCCGGTATGGGCTATCCTCAGCTCATTGAGAGAATAGTGCAACTGGCTTTGGAAAGGGCTAGGGTTGAGATTAAGAATAAGACCCGCGGCCGGCGCCGATAGACCGGCCATATTGCAGATACTTCAGGATACCCCGGAGTTCACGCCAGTAGACTTAGGCGTCGCCGGGGAACTGCTGGATGCCTATCTCGAAGACCCGGTCAATTCCGGTTATTCTATTCTGGTGGCTGAAGCAGATTCCTCGGTGGTGGGCTATATCTGCTTCGGGCCCGCGCCGCTCACCATCGGTACCTGGGATGTTTACTGGCTGGCGGTGGCTCGGCCAAAGCGGGGTGGGGGCATCGGTAAAGCCTTACTGTCCTCTGCCGAAGCTAGGATGAAAGAAGCCAAAGCTAGGCTAATCCTCATTGAGACCTCGTCCAAACCAACCTACGAAAGCACGGGGCGTTTCTATCGTTCGCAGGCCTATGAGCTAATCAGCCGTATCCCCGATTTCTACGAGCCCGGCGATGATAAACTGACCTTCCAGAAGCGGCTGGGTTGAATTTTCAATCACCTTTCACCCTGCCCGCCCGTGAGATTTATACTTCTGGCTATTACCACGGTACCAGAGAAAACTGCCCCAAATGCTTTCAGGAATCCTGCACACCATGTAAGAATGCCAAGACATCTTTGCGGTCGTATCTCCAGTCGCCGCGTCCTCCCAGCCGGTACCCCTTTAGCTTACCACTGCGACTCCACCGTCTGACTGAGCCGAGATGAACCTTAAGAAAAGCGGCCACTTCGGTAGCGGTCATTAGTGTGCTGTTCTCTTCTTTGATTGGGATTGCCTGTGCCACCGCTTACCACCTCCTCATTTGCTTACTACACGAACTCTTTGGCAATTGTTTCCAGATCACCATATACACCCTTTCTATTCTTCCGATAAATCATTACAGAAGAGCTTAAAGTCAATAAAATTGTAACATATAAGCCTTGTGTGTGTCAAATGACACCTTTGTGGTTAAATAATGGTCTACTGGCACTTTTTGTGCTTTTGCGAACAAAAACTTACTATCAGTCGTATTTTGGGCCATTGAGTATTACTAAAATACTCTAGAGGGTAGTACTGAGGGTGAGTCGCTAATGGCCAGTATTTCATCGAAATGGTACAGACTATTTTGGTGCGACGATGACAAAACCTTGAGCCGGTCATGCCGTTATTGCGCCCTCACTGACCAGCGCCTGCTGGCTGCGACTATGCTGTTTTCTGGCATACCATGGCCGACCATAGTTGTCAGCTATGGCGGTTATTTCCCTGAATCTCCGCACGGTAATGCTTTCGAAGAATCTCTTTCTTTCATCCCTGGTGTGCATTCGGGTGGCTTCCTGCCAGAGGGCCCGACCAGCTAGAAAGCCCGAGGCTCCGGCTTTACTAGCTATTTCTACCTGTTTTCTGAAGAGGACAAAGCCGGCACCAGCGCTCAGCAGCACCCACGGTACCTGGCAGGCCTCATTCAATTCTCGGCAGTACATCCCCAGCCTGGCTTCATCTGTCTCATAGCTCATGTCGGCCGGAAATTCCGCTTTATAAATGTCAATGGGTAGGCTGGTGAACATCCGGGCAGATTCGATAACCAGTTCAGGCTTTCTCCGGGCAAAGCCTACCGGGTCCTCCTTTTCCTCGGCGACCGGATAGGTCACCACTTCAACCAGCAGAGGGATATCCTCGACGAGACACTCTTCAGCCACTCTGGCCACAAGGTTGAGCTGACTGGAAGCGACATCCTTCAGGTCAGGCCGGAAGTAGATGAGGAGTTTCACCGCCGAAGCACCGATTCTCTTGACCTGCCCGATTCCCCAATCAGGCAGCAGTCTGGTGATTCTGGCCGAACCTTCAGTGGTGTATCCGGTCTCCTCAATGCTGACCAGGAGTCCGGTATGTCCTGGTAGGGCGACAAGGCTGATGGACTGGGTTACCCCGTATATGGGGTCGAGCAATATGCCGCTGGCCCAGGGGGCTACCGCCCGGCATAAGTCGAGCTTAAAATCAACCATGTCCTGGAAGGTTACGGCACTTGACATCGTTGCCTCAAGCGCCTGCTGTAACGACCCCCGGTGGTCAACCGCGCACATCGCCAGGATACCTCTCCGGTCAGCCAGTTGCTGCAGTCCTCTCAGTTTGCCAATTGAAAGCGTGCCCACTATATGACCTCCTGCCGTGCGATTAGTCTCTCACTGCCGTCTCAGGCGCAAAGAAGCTTGGCCAGCGCATGAAGGTCTCCGTTCGGGTGCTTCTGCTTCTCCCAGGTTTCTCAGAGTGGGGTGTAGGTTATCTCCCCTTTGACTTCACCGACCATGACCCCGCTCTGGCCATCCAGCAGTGCCTGGACCGCGTGTATGCCCAGTGTGGTCGCCAGAATGCGGTCCCGAGCCGTAGGCGAGCCCCCGCGCTGGATATGCCCCAAGATACATACTCTGGATTCAAGGCCAGTCTTTTCCCGTACCTGCTGAGCTATCCGGAAACTTTCGCCGGGTTGTTCGCCTTCCGCGACTACCACGATGGCACTCCTCTTGCCCCACCTGAAACTCTCCTTTAAGTGCCGGCATAACTCATCGGTACCCCGCGGGTCTTCCGGGATGATTAGTTCTTCCGCACCACCGGCAATGCCTGACTCAAGTGCCAGAAATCCCGTGTGCCGCCCCATCACCTCCACAAAAAAGAGGCGTTCGTGTGATTGGGCGGTATCCCGGATACGGTCGATAGCCTGCAGGGCACAGTTCACGGCGGTATCAAAGCCGATGGAGAAGTCCGTGCCGTAAACATCGTTATCTATCGTGCCGGGTATCCCGACAATGTGAATATCACACTCTTCGGCGAGTTTAGTGCCGCCCCGAAAGGTGCCGTCACCACCAATGAGAATTAGAGCCTCAATGCTGTTCTCTTTGATGGCTTCAATAGCCTTTGCCCGGCCTTCAATGGTCTTGAATTTTTCAGAGCGAGCAGTGCCCAGGATGGTGCCGCCGACATGGATTATGTTGGATACCGCTCTCCTATCCAGCGATATCATCTCATTTTGGATAAGGCCAGCATAGCCACGACTTATACCAAAAATGGTGACACTGTTGGCTAGGGCGGCCCGCACGGCCGCCCGAATACAGGCGTTCATGCCCGGGGCGTCACCGCCGCTAGTCAATATACCAATTCGTCTCACCAATAACCTCCTGCATCAGCGTCCGCTGGTTCTGGCGTCTGCCTAAACGGCTTGGCCGATACCGGCAACTAATTCGTCACGGATGCCGGGGTGACGGCCGGCTCGCCAGGAGCCCCCCCATTCAATGCGGAGGTTGCCACTGTGGCTCCGTTGCGCAAAACTAGGCTCGCTTGAGCCGCTGGCAGGTACAGTTGCTCGGTGTACTCTTTTACCATCCGGCGCGCGGAAAACAGAGGCGCAATCGACCGAATGGTCTGTTTCATCATTTTGACCCAGCCGTGTGGTACGCCATCCATGTCGCGCTCATAGTAAAGAGGAATGGCTTTCTCCTCTAAGAGGTGGTAGAGTTCATCAGCATCCCGTGCGTCATGGTCTGTAGTGTTGGGGTTTTGGGAGCCATCACAAATCGCCCAGCCATTGGTGCCGTCGTAAGCTTCATACCACCAGCCGTCCAGTACGCTAAGATGCAGTACTCCATTGAGGGTGGCCTTCATGCCACTCGTGCCGCTGGCCTCCTGAAATGGCCGGGGGGTGTTGAGCCAGATATCGGCACCCTGGACGAAGTACCGCGAGATGTGCATATCATAGTCCTCAACAAAGGCGATACGGCCGTTGAAGTCCGGGTTCTTGGCCATACTGTAAATTTCCTGTATCAGGCACTTTCCGTGATGGTCGTTCGGGTGTGCTTTCCCCGAGAATATTATCTGGATGGGGCGCAGTTCGTCCTGAAGCAGGCGCCTTAGCCGGGGGATGTCCCGCAGTATGAGAGCCGCCCGCTTGTAATCAGTGAACCGGCGGCTGAAGACAATGGTGAGTGTTTCCGTATCGAGTAGAGCCCCCGTGGCCAGTGCCTGGATTGGCGCCGCGCAGTTTTCCCGCCAGCGTCGGCGTGCCCAGTCTCGTACCGAACCGATGAGCTTCTGTTTCAGCCAGCGGTGCATCGCCCAGAGTTCTTCATCCGGGATATTTTCCACTTGTGCCCAGAGTGCTGGGTCATCATGCCGGTTAAGCCAATCCGGGCCGAGATACTTTTCGTAGAGCTTAGCCATCTGCGGCGCTATCCAGGTGGGAACATGAATCCCATTGGTGACCGAGGAAATGGGCACATCTTTTTCCTCTATTGCCGGCCACAGAGAGTGCCACATTCGACGGCAGACCGCACCATGGAGCTGGCTTACGGCATTGCGCTGCCGGGCCAGTTTCAAAGCTAATACCGTCATACTAAAGGCCCCGTTGCCTGACTCGTGTGCCCCGAGTTTGAGAAACGCCTCCCGGTCCAGACCGAGAGAGCCCCAGTAGTCAGCAAAATACTTTTCCACCAGGCTATGTGTAAAAGCATCGTTGCCCGCCGGTACGGGTGTATGCGTAGTAAAGACGGTGGTTGCCTGCACCTGACCGAGTGCCTCAGTAAAATCCAGGCCTTTGACTAGCAGTTCCCGACAGCGCTCCAGCATCATGAAGGCAACATGGCCCTCGTTAGCATGCCAGACGGATGGCTCAATACCCAGCGCCCGCAGGGCGCGTACCCCGCCGATGCCCAGCACAATCTCCTGCTGGAGCCGCATTTCCTGGTCGCCAGCGTAAAGTCGGGCCGAGAGCTGGCGGTCGTCTGGGGAATTGTCCGGGAGGTCAGTGTCTAACAAATAAAGCCTCACTCGGCCAACATTTACCTGCCACACACCAATGTGCACCAACCTCGAACCCACTTGTACTTCTAACTTCATCGGTTGTTTCTGATTAGTCAGCACCTGAGTTATCGGTGACTGGCCAAAGTCGAGGTGACGGTAAATCTCCTCCTGCCAGCCGTCTTCGCGTATCAACTGGTGAAAATAACCCTGCGGATACATGAAGCCTACCCCGACCATTGATAGACCAAGGTCACTGGCCTCTTTGCAATAATCGCCGGCCAGAACGCCTAAACCCCCGGCATAAAGGGGTAGTGAATTATGGATGGCGAATTCCATGGAAAGATAGGCAACCGTCTGCTGCTTGAGGTGGGGGTAGCGAGTATGTAACCAGGTCTGCCGGGCAGCCATGTCATTATCAAAATCGGCCATTACTGAGTCATACTTACGCAGGAAGGCCAGGTCTTGGGCCGCGGCCACCAATCGATGGGGAGCCAGTGACTGTAATAGCTGCACCGGATTATGGTAAGATGCCTTCCAGAGGGGCCGGTCAAGCACCTTGAACAGGTTTCTTGCCTCCGGATGCCAGCTCCACCAGAGGTTGTAGGCTAGCTTATTCAGCCCCGCTATTCGCTTTGGCAGCATCTGCTGTGATAAATTGTTCATCTTTTCTCCTGTTCCTCAGCTAGTGGATACTGCGCCGCTGTTAATCGCAGAGCGCCGCACTGTCCTTGCGCCGCAATTCACCCGGCTGATACCTTTATCTGGTGGCGAAGTGAACCACCCCTCTCCCACAGATAGAGATAGCGTTGCCGGGGAGACAGGGTCAGCCAGGTAAGACGAAACAGGATTTTCCTTAGATAACTAACCATTGCATCCAGCCTCCGTCCCTATTTACGCCGAATCCGCTACCCGTCACTGACCTTAATAGACCCACTCAAAGTTCAGCTATTCATAACTTACCTCACACTACCTAACACATAAATCACCCGTTTGGGCCATTAGCGATGGGGATTTAGTACCAAACTCAGGCGGTACCCAGGTCAAGGGTCACGCAAGCCTGGCTGAACATCGTGTTGAGACCATGCGCCGACAGAGTGTCGCGGACATAGACCCGAAGGGTCCTGGCTTTATCCGCCCTTACTCTATTTCCAGCTCTTTGGGCAGATGTTGCTCAATCGCCTGGCAAAAGGTCTTGACGAGTTCCGGGTCGAACTGAGTGCCGGCGCAACGCCGGAGCTCATCCAGGGCCTGTTGTGGCGATAGCTGGCGGTGGTAGGAGCGTATGGAAGTGATGGCGTCATAAGCATCGGCGATAGCTAAGATGCGTGCCTCCAGCGGTATCTCGTCACCCTTTAAACCAGCCGGATAGCCAGTGCCATCATAGTGTTCGTGGTGGTGTAGAATCGCGGGCAGACAGTTGACTAAGTCGATGACATGCTTGAGTATCTCCACGCCCAGTTCCGGGTGAGCTTTAACCGGTTCCCACTCATCATCGGTCAGTGGGCCGTCTTTATTAAGGACGGAATCGGGGATAGCAATTTTACCAATATCGTGCAGCAAGCCGGCCGCCCGGATGGTGGCGGTTCTATCCTGAGGCAAGCTGAGCATCTCGGCGATGCTGACGGCGTACTGGCTGACCTTTTTGGAGTGACCGTAGGTGTAATGGTCTTTAGCATCAACCGTCGCGGCTAGGGCATAGATGATGCTCAAGGCTCGTGCCTTCGTTTCCAGTTCCAGGCTAATTAATGAGGTTTGCCCTTTGATGACCTCTGAGGACAGGCAAGTACGGTTCCTTCCCATCTGTTTTGCCTGGTATAGTGCGGCATCAGCGCGAGAGACGATATCTTCCTTAGTCATACCGTCGACTGGCCAACTGGAAATCCCCAGGCTGGCGGTGACGGGCATGGTCCCGGCGCTGGCTTTGGCCTCGATGGTCTTGCGAATTCGTTCGGCTACTTTGTAGGCATCGTCAAGTCGTGTCTCCGGCAGTATGATGGTAAACTCCTCACCGCCGTAGCGAAACGCCATGTCCACGCTTCGAATCGAAGCTTCAATGCACCGGCCGATTTTGCGTAAAACCTCGTCACCGGCCAGGTGACCATAATTATCGTTGAAGATTTTGAAGTGGTCGAGGTCGAGCATGATTAGGGAGAAGATAGCACCAAAACGAGAACCACGGGCAATCTCTTGGTCGAGCCGCTCGTGGAAATGGCGGTGGTTGTAGAGTTCGGTCAGGCCGTCGGTATTGGCCCAGGTAATAGCTTGAGAATAGACCTGGGCATTCTCAATGATGATGCCGGCTTGGCTGGCCATGCTCTTGACGAGCTCAATGTCTTCGTGCGTGTAGAGGCTAGCCTCTTTCTTCTTGCCCAAGGCCAGAATGCCAATCAACTTGCCCCGACTCTTAATCGGGTGAAGCATCTCGAGTTCGGATTGTGACAGCTTTTCCCGGTCGGTCTGCCATAGTGCCTTGAGCTGGGGGATACTGTCAATTTGTTTCAGGTCTAGCGGGCTACTCTCTTTTTCCAGCCAGGCAACAATTGGGTTGTCCAGACTGAAGCTAAGTTCATCGGCTGACTTAGCGTCGGTCTTGGGGTAAGAGAACTGGGTGGCAAAGTAGCCGCCACCATTCTGCTGAAACAACAGCTTGACTTGCGTGATGCGCAGTGCTTTGCCTATGGTGGGCAGCATTTCATCCGCCAGTTCGGTCAGGTTAATGATGCTACCCACCCGACTGCTAAAACTAAGCAGCGCCTGACGGTAGGCGTAGGTCTCCCGATAAAACAAGCGGTCGATGCTCTCCTGAATGACCTGCCTCAACGGGCGGGCCACCAGTGCCAGCAATATAACCAGCAAGGTGGCGGCTAATACGATGAGATATGTTGACTGTCTGGGGAAGGCTGCTTGTCCCAGGAATATGGCGCCGGCATATGCACCGCCGAGAACACTGATGACCAGCAGGTAGGTCAGTCCTCTCCGCATCAGGACACGTATGTCAAGCAGGCGGAAACGGGAGATGGTGTAGGCGATGACCACGACATTGATGAGGCTGCCTATGTGGTCCAGGGGTAACCCGGCCACCGCCGGAATGAAATTAGTGTAGGTGAGCAGTACCAGTATAGTCCAGCCGCTGATTAGGTACATTGTCCGGTTGCGGTCAGTGGGGTCAACTGAGGCACGATATTTCCCGATGAGCTGGACGATGACCAGACCAATGAAAGCCAGGCTAACGGCGCCAATGAAGTAGATGGAATTCCCTAGTTCATGGTAAACTACACCATCAGTGACATAGGCGTACTGAACAATATTGCCGGTGAGGGAAAGGACAAACAGAACCAATACCAGAGCGTAGCCGAGATACAGTCCAATACCGGCGGGTTGCTTAGCATAAGCCCGGATAAAATGGTAATAGCTGATTAAAGCCCAGACTAGGGCCGCGACCAGAAGCTCGTTCCAGATTAAAGCCTGTTCGGGGAAGGTATTAAAATGGAGCATAAAAGAGGTGAAGCTCCAGATGGCAGCTGCCGCCAGATAGAGTGCAAATATCCTATTCTCTCGTCTTGCGGTTGATGGGAGTGTCACGACCAACAGGACGAGATAGGCAATACATGTTACCAGGGGAATCAGTGCCCAGACATTCAAGCCGGCTTCCTCTCCAGAAAGTGATGTTTAGATACTTAATATTATGTATTGTTACGCTAATTATGGCTGATAGCTTCGGTAATGTCAATAAGATTGAGGAGTAATGGAGTACTATAAAAAGGAAAAACGAGTACCCAAAAGTACTGGCTTTTCTCTACCGGTAACCCGGGCAATAGTGCAAATGTGACAATGACTTTTTATCTCTGGAGATGAGGGAAACGTAAAACCTTGGAGCAAGCAGATGGCCAAGAAGAACAGGCTTCTTACCAAGCTTATGTCTGACCTGGGCTATCGGGTGTCAGGTGCAAGAGTTTTTTCCAGGCACTATTTGCTATCTCATACGCTTCAAACAAATATCTTTTGAACTCATCTTGTGACATAGTTTTTGAGAAATAATTGTCAAGGGATTTCATGGCCACTTTCCGCCAATCGATATTTTTCTTGTCTTCTTCACTCATGGAATCATACAACGGGGTGCCGGGCAATGGGATATAGCTGTTTACATCAAAAACATCGGTCTTAACCTTTTTCATTAATTTCAACGTCTCTTCCATGTCTTCCTTGGTTTCGTACGGTAGGCCCATTATTACTGACGTTGCGGTAAAAATGCCACTGTCATGGACCATGTTACTCACTTTGATAATCTCGGCAACGGTTATCTTCTTATCAATTGCCCGGAGTACTCGGTCACTCCCTGACTCTAGACCAAAATACAGGCCAACACAGTTAGCCTGTTTCATCAGTTTAAGTAAGTCTTCGTCTAGATTGTCATACCTGGCGGTGCATCGCCACTTGATATCCAAGTTATGGTTAATTATTGCGTTACAGAATGTTTGCAAATACTTCCGGTCAAATGTAAAAGTCCCATCAACAAAATCAACAAGATTGACCTCATACGTATCTTTCAAGTGTTCGAGTTCTGTTATGATATTATCCACACTGTGACGACGCACCTTTCCCCCCCAAAGCCTTTTGTCTCCGCAAAAAGAGCAGGTATACGGACAGCCACGGGTCGAAGACATACAATGGTCCCGATAGACACTGTAATCGCAATTCAATACTAGGTCCCTCGCTAGGAATGGCAGTTCATCAAGATTGCTTATCAGACCTGCCCCAGGATTGTTCCGCACTCGTCCCTCCCCGTCTCTGTAGTAGATTCCGGGGACTCTCTCCCATTCCGGACTACCCTTCTTAAGCTCCTGAACGAGGCGTAGCAGTGGAATTTCACCCTCACCCCTAATAACGAAATCTACATCTGGATTCTGCATTAC
>CAYGYD010000020.1:10352-20030 GCA_964354005.1 uncultured Dehalococcoidales bacterium
GTGGAATTTCACCCTCACCCCTAATAACGAAATCTACATCTGGATTCTGCATTACTTCTTCAGGGCAAAATGTCGGATGGAACGCGCCGGCTATAATCTTGATATCTCGATCAATCTCCCTAATCAGACCAGCTACTCTTTCAACCGTATACCTTAATGGTGTATAGTACGATATTCCCACTGCCATTGGGTCAGTCTGACTCACAAAGTCAGTCAATTTTTTCCAGACAACATGAGCCTTATCGCTGACAATCTTTGCATAATCTCGTTGTGCTGCGGCATAATCTTTGAAGTCATAATTCGTCCACGTTTTATCAGGTGGTTCCAACAGGTCTCCGGCCAACACAGCAGTTTCAATACCTTCATTACGAATATACGCCGCAAGGCTCGTTAGACCAACATTGTACCCACAATCGGTTGATACACCCTTTAAGCTCATGTAAGGCGGATCAATAAGGAGTATATCCATTGTTTCCTTCTCCTTTTACAGCTTGATTGACTTGCCCTAAGTAATTGTTCCGCTTTTTAGCTATTGTTTGTATTCAATGATAAGAGTGGTTCAATAATCAGGTGGAAGATAGTTGATAATGGTGTGCATAAGCGTAAGTAGTATAAGCCTTCAGAACTATGTCGTCAAGGACTTAGTCTCGGTCAATGTCGTGAATATAAACTGAACAATGGCCTGCTCTCCGAAATTAGTACCACTGGTGATGTGACAGTCCAAACCCAGCGACTGTCTCTTCCTAAGTGGTACTAAAAAGGGGGCAAGCCAGTAGTGTTAACCAAGGACTCAATGGTTTCTTCAGGGTTGCCGTTTTGTTCCGGGTTGGTAGAAGAGATGAAAAATGTTATACTCGTAGAGAAGCTAGCACCTGGCAAAGAAGAGTTTGGCGGCTAGCAATCTCGGGAGTGAGGTTAAAGCTAGTGGTAAAGGTGAAACAAATGCCCCACAGCGAGAAATACCGCTGTGCCTCCGATAGCATAAGACAGGCCCACCAATATGTCCTGGCATTCCTACAACAACGCTTGGGTGACAAGGCAGTGCTCGAGCTCCAGACTATCTGGCAGGAAGGAATGAGGTCTATACCCGAAAACAAAACGAGCGCGGAAAAATATCAGCTGGCTTATGCCAATTATATATGGATGGCAAAATCCACCTACAGTTATATCCGGAGACAGCTTGGCAGTGAAGGCATCCAGCAGTTTGAGCGTGCTGAAGTGGAGATGTTGAAACGAACAACCGCTGGCCTGACCATGTTTTTGCTCAGATTCTTAAGAGCAATAGCGCCAGGCTCTGCTTTTATACTGGTAGCCAAGCAGACTGCGTATCAATTGCAATGGGTGACGCCTTTTAGCGTGGACGAACTAAGTGGGGAGAAGATGGTTGTTACTGTGCCACGATGCCAAATGATGGATTTCACCGGCACAGAGGACATGTGCTCGGTTGGTTGCCAGAGCACATATCGTATTTGGTTTGCAGAACAGTTGCACTTAGTGATGGATACCCATCGCCAGGGAACAGGCTGTACGAAAATATTGGTCCCATTGAGATAGTTGGCCGGGTGGTCACCAGAAGTCTCGCACACGTTCAACAGCTCTTCTCACAACAGAAAAAGCTTCGTCATCGACAGGGACCCTGGCGAGCCGAGGTATCGCCTGATAGAGTTCCCTTATTTCCCTTTCCGAATATCCCACAGAGGCGAGATAGCAGGCAAAATATTCACCGCCGGGGAAGTTGGCTGACTGCGAGACTCTCTCCACGACTGTCTTCATACCCTCAAGCGCGTATTCGCTCTTCATGCTATCGTGTTTCCAGTATAGACCCCCTCCTTCCATTTGATAGTTGGTCTTTCGAACGTTTACCGCTGTGTTTGGCGCTAGATAGAAGATGAAGCAGGCATATGTGTCGGGTGCCGCCCGGTCAATTAGTTCAGCGGTCGCCTGGATGGTCTCCTCGGTCTCTCCAGGGAAGCCGATTACTACATTGAAATTGGTAATGATGCCCGCGTCTCTAGCAGCTTGAGCCACCTCTATGGCTACTTCGGGCGAATAGCCCCTACCCATTCTACGCAGCAACTCCGTAGACCCTGATTCTAGACCAATATCGAGTGCGACGCAGCCGGAACGCTTCATCTTGTCAAGCAAGACACGGCTGAGATTATCTATCCGGGCGTAGGCTGACCATTTGACCGGGATTCCCTGTCTGACACAACTATCATAGATGGCATCGCACATTTCGGCGCTGCGTACAGGTGGTGAGGAAAAACAAGAGTCGGTAAAGCGAAAGGTTGTGACGCCAAATTTCTCAGCATTGCGGCGAATCTCGGCCACAACTCTATCGACTTTGCGGTACCTTACCGGCTTGCCCCAGTAGGTGACTTCCGAGCAATAAGCGCAGTTGTATGGGCATCCCCGGCTCGTCTCTACCGGTAGAACCGGCAACCGCTTGGCCGAAGGTATGCCCATCAACTCCCAAAGAGGCTCCGGGATCTTTTCACTCTCTAGTGGCAATCTAGGCTCAGTTTCGAGCACTGTGCCTCCACTGCGGAGTGCCAGACCTCTTACTAGCCGAGGGTCATCGCCAGTACGAAGCACACTAATGAGGTCGACAAAAGTCTGTTCCCCCTCTTGTTTTACAATGTAATCAATACTGGGCACCTTGCAGAGCAGTTCCGCCGCTGGAATTGACCAACTCAGGGGTCCGCCAAGAACTACGGTGGCCGATGGGTTTTGCTCCTTTATGAGACCGGCTATTTGCTTAACATTCTCGACTCCCATGAAAGTTGACGAGATACCTATGATATCGGCGTCAAAGGAATGAATTTCGTCAAAGAAGAAATCCGCTATCTCTACGTCGATACCCTGCTGTCTCAAATAGCTCCCCAGTGTGGCCGGAGCAATCGTGGGAATGGAAAAACGTAGGGTATCTTTGCCGGCAATGTTGGACAGAAAAATGAGCGGGTCAACCGGTATCCCCATTTCCTGCAATTGAGGAAGCTTAACCGGAGAAAAACCGCTGACGATGAGGACCTTCTTTTTTGGTGTTTTGTGATTACTCATATCCCTTCTTACTACCCATATTTTCCTAGCGGATGTGGGTGGGCACCTCGCTTTGGCTCAGACAATAGGCGAGGTAGCCGCCTAAGCTTCCACTTTCTCTTGCTCCTTGACCGCCACCTGGGCCGGGGCATTAAGTAGAAAGCCAATTGTGTCATCGGCGGGGTTTATGTGGGGTGGTCTCAGATGTTCCAGTTCCGCCCCGGCCGCCTGCTGTTTCAGCCTGTAGGCCTGGAAAGCGTTTTCCGGCAACAGGGTGACGACCAGTGGCCTTAGCCCGGTGAAGGATTCCAGCTCGGAGTAAGGCGTATCCAGTTTCTTCAGTTCCTCCTGGATTAAGGTGGTGATTTTTTCAATGGCGTGCCCGTTTTCCTTTAACTCAACATACAGGTGTAGCACTGGCTTGTTCATGACCTCTTTACGTGCTGTCCAGTCAACATAAGGTATCCCCGTGTTCTCGATGGCCTGCCAGATAATCTTCTCGGAGAGTCGGGTAAAACCAGCGACGTCAATCTGGTCGTCAACCCGGGTGAGGAAGACCATCTGCGGGATGTCAATATTGAGCTGCTCATTACGCAGTGAGGTTATTTTGACCAGGTGACCGAGTTTGTAGCGCACAAAGGGGCCGCCGTGGAAGCTGGTAATGACCAGTTCGTAGTTGCCTGGCTTAAGCTCATCCATCAGATAAGTCTTCGGCTTGTAGGACGGGTTCTGCCAGGACTTAATGCTTTCCTCCTCGGTAATAAACTCGAAGAAGTTGAGGTGGGGGATAAAGGTCATGTCCTGGTAATCCCAGGTCTGCATGGCAATGAGAACGGCTTCAGTGCAACCGTGGAAGTTCAGCGGGTATCGCCCCCACATTTCCTTGATTCTCTCCCGATATACCGAGCCGTCGATGCCGTAGGTGATTAGACCCTTAAGCGACCATAGGTCTTTCGGCATTAGCGGCCGGTTCGCCAGTTTACTCCGGGCAACTCCTCTAGCCAGTCGCCAGAGGGCTCTGGGCCTCTTCAGGAGTGGTCGGAGGCTGGTCTTTTTGCCCCGCTGGCTGAAGCGGTCGCCAATAGCCACCGCCACACTGGAGAGGGTGAGACACATGTCGAGTCCTTCCGTCAGTGCCTGGTCAAAACCCTGCTGCACCCTTTCTTCAAAGGACATCTTCTCGGCTTCATCAAGGGGTGGTAGGAAGGTGAAAAGGTCACGGGGCAAAGCCCGGGCCATTGTGCCGGTGGCGTAGGGCGGCGGCGCCATCCCGTAGAGAGCCCGGTCAAACTCCCGGAAAGCGATTTCCCCCCGCCGCTTGCAGGTGGAGAAAATGAACATAGCCATAAGTAGTGGCTCTATCTCATCCAGTTGCCGGGCGGTGACTGGTGCCCAGCGGTAAGCGTATTCGCCCGACTTGCCGGAAGTGTACTGCCAGAGAATGGGTTTTTTGGGCAATCCTTTCATCCGACGTTTCAGCAAGTAGGGGGCGTAGTCATCATAAGTGGTCAGCGGTACCAGTTCCCGGAACTCGTCAACACCCCTCGGGCTGAGTTCGTGCATGATGTAGCGACCCAGCTCGCACTTTTTCAGTAGCTCCAGTTGTTCCAGGAGTAATTGCCGCTGGATTCTCATGAAGTCTTCCAGGCTCAAGTCAATAAACCCGCAGCATCTCTGCCATAGCTCCTCGTGCTTTCCCTCTCTAAAGAGTTCAATTAGCGTGGCCATTTTTTCTTACTCCTTTCAGTCCTAGGCCGTGTTTCTTCATGTTTAACCTCACCCCCTGAATCCTTCACCTGATAAGGAAGCCGTCAATGCCAGCCAGAATGCAGTTCATGACATAATACCTTTCGTGCTCTACTATGGCAGATAGAAGAGACGGTTGGAAGGTTTTATGTTCTAGAACAGTGTTCTATTAGCTTCAACTGCGGGCAAAAATCAAAGAAAAACCCCTTCTTCCCGGGGGAAGAAGGGGTTTAAAGTGCCTGGGTACGGGATTGGTCAGCTACTTCCACTTGATGGTGGCCTTGCCGCCACCCTTTTCACTTTCTGAGCCCATGTCCTTTTGCAATTCCTGGAGCTTGCTGGTCAGTTCGCCCAGTCCACCGGCGGGCGATTCCTTGCCCAGCTCCATTCCATAGCTGACAAAGAAATCGAGGAAGCTCCTCAGGAGTTTCTTCATGTCGTCCTCGAAGGCATGCACCTCTTCCTTGGTAGCGTACTTCTGGTCCTTTTCCTTTTCCTTGAACTGGTTATCAATGAGGAACTGGATGAATTCCGCCTGGCTCATGTCACCGCGGTTTTCATCAATCTTGCTAACGACCTCTGCCGGCAGGATTAGCATTCTTTTGTCAGACATCGGCTCTTCCTCTTGGTTATCTTGGCTATTGCGGCTGGGCCAGATAATTTTTAGCGCTACCACTGGGGTAACGGTTGTCGGTAGCGCTTTAAACTCCCTTCTATTCTATATTTTGAAAAGCCAAAAGGAGTGAGTTAATATTCTTCTCTTAGACCCAGAGTTTCCAGAATCCCGTCAATATCCCTCAACAGCTTGAGCCCCTCGGGGGTGACCCGATAGGACACACTGGGGTTGCCCAGGGTCACTTCCGAGATGAGGCCCCGCTCCAAAAGAAACTTGAGGTACTTCTTCAACTGGAAGTAACTCATATTGGCACTATACATCATTTCGGTCTTGCCAGCTTCACCCAGCCGTAACATATCGGCAATGACCTCAATACTGGACCTGCGGCGTTCCATTTTGAGAAAGCAACTCCCTTACTTTTTGCCTAGTACTATTATACTACCCTTTGTCAAGTCTCTGGGAGATTTTTGACCATCCTATCGCGATGCCCCCTCCTTTGAAGGAGAGGGGGACAAGGGGGTGAGGTTAAAGATTTCATAATATCCCGACGTACCAGTTGACCAGGCCATTGCCCCACAGCAGGGTTATCAGGGCGGCCAGAGACAAAAAGGGGCCAAAGGGAACGCCTTCTTTCCGCTTTCTTAACCCGGTCAGAAGCAGAATCACGGCCACCAGACCGCCGAGGATGACCGCCAGCAGCAGGGAACACAGCACGAAGTAGCCGGTAATTACCCCGATGAGGGCAGCCATTTTGGTATCCCCCCACCCCATGCCGCCTCTGGAGAGAAGGGCAATCAGTGCGAAGAGCACCAGACCAGCCCCACCACCAATGGCCGCTTGTACAATGCCCAGTTGGGGCAGGTGGGTCTCCGTCAGCACAAAGGCCGGTCCATCGGGGTAAACCAGCCGGGATGGCGGCAGGAAGATGCTGATGACTAATGCCACCGCAGTGGCCGGGTAGACAATCTTGTTAAGGATAAGGTGGTGTTCCAGGTCAATTATGGCCAGTACGATAAATAAGGCACTGTATGAGAGAGCCAGCGGCAATTCCACGCTCCAACCGTAGTGCCAGAAGAGGTAGCCAAACAGGGCTCCTGTCCCAATTTCTACCCATAGCATACGGCGAGGAATGGGTGCCTGACAGTAGCGGCAGCGCCCTCGTAGCCACAAATAACTGAAAACCGGGATAAGGTCTCTGGCGCTCAGACGGCGACCGCAGGCGGCACAATGCGAGGCGGGGAAGACGAGCGATTGGTTGGCCGGTAGACGGTCAACGCAGACATTGAGGAAGCTGGCCACTACCATGCCCAGCAGTATAAAAAAGACTACGCCCAAGCCAAACATGTTGCTATCTATTTTGCCTGTATTAGCGGGGATAGTCAATATGAGATTGTTTACCAATGTCCTATGTCATTGCGAGCCCTTCTATGGAAGGGCGAAGCAATCTCACACTTCTCTTGAGATGGCTCCGTCGTCCCGACTTATCGGGACTCCTCGCCATGACAATTTGAGTTGTTAACCAACCTCGTCAGTATGTGATTGGAGAAGATAAGTGGGTTCTGGTTATATTGACAATTGTCCTTTTCCGCTCTATACTTTGCTCAATTGACAGAGATTGGACGGAGGCGGGCATGGCTACAAGCAGGACGGGCCGGTCAGATTCCGTGCCCAAGGCGAGAACTGAAGAAAACGAACGAGCCATGAAGCTGGTGGCGGAAATGCTGGCGGGCGACATCGTTGACGTTAGACCTCAGCTTGATTTCATATCCGAGATGGGTTTTACCTATCCCAGTGCTGAACAGATACTTAAAGCCAAAGGCGAAGCAGTATTATCGGTTCTGGAGTTTCTGGCTGGTAGGGGCATACTGAAAAGAAACTTCTTTGACCGACTTTTCCGCTGTCCGTCGTGCCAGTCGATGAACCTGAGGCCATCTACCCATTGCCCCAAATGTGGCTCAGCTAATATTGTCCGAGGCCGGGTGCTGGAACACCTTATCTGCAAGCATGTCGGCATTGAAGAAGATTTTCTCACTGGCGGTAGATATGTCTGTCCCAGGTGTAAGGTGGAACTGCGGACGATTGGGGTGGATTACCAGAGCCTCGGCTTACTGCGCAAGTGCCACGATTGTGAGGATATATTCAATGTGCCGGTCATAAAGTGGCGCTGCTTGAAATGCTCCTCATTGAATGCCGAGGACAGAATCAAAGAGGTCAATATCTATTCTTATAGCCTCAACGAGGCCAAGAGAAGTCGGCTTGAGTTTGAAATCCGGCCCAAGTCCCAGCTAGTTGAGTTCTTGAAACAGCGCGGCTACGAAATAGTCGAGAACGCCACGATGAAAGGCCGGTCCGGGGCAGAGCACAAGCTGGATATGCTGGCGACCCGCGACGATGGTATTGTCACCCATAACATCGCTATCGGCATAGAGGTGGCCGGCGAGAAGATAGGGCTGGAAAGGATATTCAGCTTTGATGATAAGACCTATGACATCGGCATCCATGACAAGATTCTGATTGTCATCCCCAACTTGGAGAGGGAGGCGGAGACTTTTGCCAGCCAGCAGCGGATAAAGGTGCTTGAAGTCAAAGACCTGGAGACTGTGCTGGGGACTGGTATTCTCCAGCCGGGCGAGGTGACCAAAGGGGCGCCTTTTGAATTCAAGTCCAAGTCCCAACTGGTGGAGTTCTTGAAACAGCGTGGCTATGAAGTGGTGGAGAACGCCACTATGAAGGGGCGTTCGGGGGCGGAGCACAATATCGATATCCTGGCCACCCGGGATGATGGTATTGTTATACACCATATCGCTGTTGGTGTTGAAGTGGGCCAGGACAAAATCGGGTTAGACAAAGTATTTGATTTTGACGATAAGACCTACGACATCGGCATACGGGATAAAGTCTTCATTGCTGTCCCGGGACTAACCCAGGAAGCCAGGCAATTTGCCGAGAGACAGCGCATAAAGGTCTTTGAAGCCAGGGAACTGTAGCCCGGGGAACACTGGACAAATCTTCAACCGAGACGTTAAGAGGGGCGTCCGCCCCTCTTTTTGTTGGACTGCGCTCCTCCCTTCAAGCGAGGGGGATTAGAGAGGGGGCCGGGCAGCATTCAGAAGTACTACTTTCCTATTACTAACGCACTATTGACGGTGCCTGAAGCACACCCTACAATTGATTACAAAACCTATATTAAAATAACCAAGGAGGTACAAAACACATGAAGAGGATTCTAGGAAAGGTCAAGAGAGCGTTCCGCTACGGGGAGAAGGGCTTTACCCTGATTGAGCTGCTCATCGTGGTGGCCATTCTGGGCATCCTGGCGGCCGTCATTATCCCTAATGTTACTGCCTTTATTGCCACCGGTAACCTGAATGCCGCCAACACCGAAGCCGAAAATGTGAAAACGGCAGCGCTGGCGTTTTATGCTGACAACAGCGCCTGGCCCGACGATACGGACAATCTAACCTCCGGGGCTACACCCTATATTTCTGGGGCGCTCAAGGCCGACTACACCTTTGATGGTGGTGCTACTGGTGCTGGCTGGATTACGGATGCTACTCAGGGCAGCTATCCCACCACAATACAGTGGTCGCCTGGTGTTGCCGGTGCGGCGGGCTACCACGGCAAGTGGATTAGAACCCCGTAGCTAGTGTGCTAGACTGAAGCTTTAATTAAGTCAGAAAATTACCAAAGCTCATCGGTTGGTCCCTCCCCCACCCGATGAGCTTTTTGGTGTTTCAGCGAGGCCGGCATCAGCCGGCCCAGGTCTAGGCGAGGGAAGGGCGGATAATAGCCGGCCGTACACTTTTGTCCGGAGGTAAATTGGAAGAAGCTCACCACCGGGCTACGATGCCCTCGCGGTGAGCTTCTTCCATTTCTGAAATCCTCTCGTGTCAATTGCGAGTCCCGCCGAGAGTTCCATCTGCATGTAGTTACTTTAGATTGTCATTGCGAGCCATCCGCCGAAGGCGGAGGCGAAGCAATCTCTATTAATAAATCCTTGAGATTGCCGAAAAAGTCCTAATCAAGACCTCTCCCTTTCGTAAAGCCTGCCTGCGCGTAGCTTCGGCGGAGGCAGGGGAGATTTAGAGGGATTTCAAATCCCCCTTAATCCCCCTTTTTCAAAGGGGGAGAGTGAGTCCTTGATAGACTGTCATTCCCGCCCCGTATCGGCGTACGGGGTGACGAAGAATCTGTGGGTGGGGCTGGCCGGTGCACAGATAGTCCCCACCACACCCAGACCCTTCGCCATGCTCAGGGTGACATGGATGCAGGTCTTT
>CAYGYD010000021.1:0-13519 GCA_964354005.1 uncultured Dehalococcoidales bacterium
TCAGCTAGGAAGAGGATAAGAACGTGCCGAAACGACTGCTTGAAGGGATGAAGGTCCTCGATTTCACCACTGTCATCGCCGGCCCTTTGATAACCAAAACTATGGCTGCCCACGGTGCCGTTGTGCTCAAAGTAGAGAGTCGAAGTCGTCCCGGGCTGTTTAGAATGTTTGGCCCCTACCGAGACGATACTCTGGCGCCTTTTAACCCCTGGCTGAATCGTGGGGGTAGCTTCGGCCTGTGGAACACTGGCAAGCTCAGCCTAGCCCTGAACCTGGCCCATCCTAGAGGTGTAGAGATAGCTAAGCGGCTCGTTGTCTGGGCTGACATAGTGGTGGAGAACTTCGCCGGGGGAGTCATGAAGAGAATGGGACTGGGCTATGAGGAACTCAAGAAGATAAAACCAGACATCATTATGCTTAGCTCCTGCATGCAGGGGCAGACCGGCCCTCACGCCCAACACCCGGGATATGGCACGCAACTAGTCAACCTGGCAGGCTTCAGTAATATCAGTGGCTGGCCCGACCGAGAACCCGTTAGCATCGGCCCATATACCGACTTTGTTGCCCCTCGCTTCAGCCTCCTTGCCATCATGGCCGCCGTTGACTATCGGCACCGGACCGGGAAGGGGCAATACATAGACCTCTCACAGTACGAAAGCGCCGCACACCTCATGGCACCCCTCGTTCTCGACAATGCCGTCAACCAGCGGGCAGCCATGAGGATAGGAAATCACTACCCCTACGCCGCTCCCCACGGAGCCTATCCCTGCCGTGACCGCCACAGAGACAGGTGGTGCGCTATCGCCGTCGGCACGGATGAAGAGTGGCGGAAATTCTGCAAAGCCATCGGGAATCCCCCTTGGACCGGAGATGACAGATTCAGCACTCTCAAGGCGAGGCGAGAAAACGAAGCAGAGCTGGACAGACTGGTAGAACAGTGGACAATCAAAGTCCTGCCCAAAGACGTGGAAGACAAGATGAAGGAGGCCGAGGTACCAGTAGCCGTGCTACGTAACCGGGATGAATTTCTAAAACACAATCCCCCATTAAAGGGCCGCTCCCCATATGTCGCTCCTCGTGGAGCCTATCGCTGCCGTTGGGAAGACCGCTGGTGCGTCATTGCCGTATTCACCGACGAGGAATGGCAGAGCTTCTGCGAGGTCATCGGCAACCCAGCGTGGACCACCGACCCCAGGTTCGGCACCCTTCAGAGGAGGAAAGAGAACGAAGAAGAGATGGACAGACTGGTCGCGGCGTGGACAGTCGAGCGCACGCCCGAAGAGGTAATGAACTTGATGCAGGCGGCCGGTGTCGCCGCCGGCATCGTGGTGACCGGCGAAGACATGATGGAGTATGACCCTCAGCTAAGGCATCGTCATTTCTTTCAGGAACTGGACCATCCAGAAATAGGCAAGTACCACGGCGTGACCCCTTCCTTCATAATGTCAAAGTGCCCTTGCGAAATAAGACGTTCTCCTCTGATGGGTGAGCACAACGAGTACGTCCTGAAGGATATCCTCGGTATGTCGGATGGGGAGGTTGATGAACTGATAAGAGAGGGCGTTGTTGAATAACGGCGGCTCGACTGACATGCCTCTAAATCCTACCCTTGGCAATAAGACTTAACGGCAAGATTCATCCGTTGTTAATAGTTGGCAGCTTCGGTGTTCCGTTAACCGTAACGCAGACGCTTAGATATGTATTCACCCAGAGATGGGACTTCTATGCCTTCACCTCTCTCAAGCGTAACCTTTTTCCGCCTCACACATCCCATCATTATGTGTAACCAAAGAGAAAGGCCGGGTGTATCACTACTGATAACCAGCCTTTCCATAGCGGGTAACGATTACTTGAACTGAACTGACATCTTACCGGCGCGCCGCAGCGGCTAATCACGCTTCAGCAGTCTGCCTTGTCAACTGCGCCTGTCGCTGGGTAAAACACCTAGCTATAGCTTTTCTCGCGCTCGAAGATTGTCGCCATGCCCTGTCCGCCACCAACACAGAGGGTGGCTAGCCCCCACCGAAGGTTGCGGCGCACCATTTCGTGGGCTATGTTTGCCGTCTGCCTGGTACCGGTCATTCCTAGAGGATGCCCGATGGCAATGGCTCCGCCCAGGGGATTCAGCTTCGCCACGTTAACACCTAGCTGGCGTATGGAGTACACAACCTGGCAGGCAAACGCCTCGTTAATCTCGATGATGTCGAAATCGTCAATCTTCATGCCGGTTCTCTCCAGGATCTTCTTTGTGGATGGAACCGGGCCTATCCCCATTACCGTGGGGTCAACACCGACGGCCACCGCATGCCTGAAGGTGCACATTGGTTTTAAGCCGAGCTGTTTTGCTTTCTCCTTGGACATAAGAAGCACGGCACCGGCGCCATCACTTCTCGGGCACGAGTTACCCGCAGTTACCAGACCATTCTCCTTATAGGAAGGTGGGAGAGCCGTCAGCCTCTCCAGCGAAGTTTCTCGTCTGGGGCACTGGTCCTTGTCAATAACCTCAGTCGTTCCATCGTCGTAGTTGATGGTGATGGGTACTATCTGGCTCTTCAACAGCCCCGCATCCTGTGCGGCAACTGCTTTCTGGTGGCTGGTAAGGGCGAAAGCGTCAGAGTCTTGACGCCTTATACCATAGCGTTCTGAAAGCTCCTCAGCGGTCCGCCCCATGTCCCATATCCACATCGGCATACCCGGAGGCAGGAAGGGGAGGAGTTTATTGTTAGCTGTCTTCCAGTCTTCGGGGTACTTAGCGTTCCTCTGTTCTTCGGTCAGAGCGGGCCCGCGTAAGAACGCTCCCATTTGCGGGGCCCCACGCCGCCCAACCTGCCACGGCTGAACCGGACCCTGACGGTCCATAGTCTCCAGCCCGGCGGCAATGCAAATATCTGCATCATCGTTAATGATGGCGCGAGCCGCAATGGCGATTGCCTGGGTCGATGAGGCACATTGCCGATTAGTATCACTGCCGGCGACTGACTCAGGGAAACCGGCAACCAGAAGCATCAGTCTAATGCCCTGCTGGGCGACTGACCCCATAGTCACGTCATCGACCATGGCCGGATTCAGCTTGTTCCGTTCCAGTATGGCCTTGAGGACTGGTACCATCAGGTCTATGTGCCCGATCGTCCGGAATACACCGCGGTCTCCAGCTCGACCAATCGGGGAACGACAGGCATCTACTATTACTGCTTCTCTCATTCTTTCCTCCCAATTATTTGGATTATCTACGGTGCCATCTGATTACTACGCTAGAGCTATCACTTGCTACTCCTCTTGTCCGGCTATTACCCTCCTCTCTACTGAAATTGTAATCAGTATGCTTCTCAAACCACGAAGAACCTGAATCTCCTCAAACCAAACTCCCGCCTCGGCTATCTATACTAATAGAGTGAATTAACAGTGTCAAGCAATCCAGTCAAATAACCGCATCGTTTTGTTCTATCGTAATCGGCGAGTACCAGGTACGTAGAAAGGCCCCAATCCCAATTCAGGTATGGCCGCCGGCCTTCATCGCACCGGCCGACGAGACAATGACATGTTTTTGCATAATGGTGAAGCCCGGCTCAGAGGTGTCAAGAAGCCTGAGGGTGTTCTTTGTTGCCATAAACCAGGAGTCCTCGCGTCGTCTACCTAGCGGGGCAGCGATTGGTATGTGCACCTCAAGCGACAAGAGTGGACAGCTGTTTTATTCTTTTCAGCATGTTGGGGTGGGTGGTAAAAAGCTCCAGCAGTTTCGCGCCCATGCTCAGGTGGACCTGCTTCTGGCGAAGGTCCATCAGGTCATCCTGGGTGATACTGCCGCTCTGGCGCCGGTCTATCTGCGATAGCTCCCTGACCTCTTTCCAAGCTCGCGACGGGTCATTGACGAAGAAAGCTTTTACTCCCTCAACTCGCTTCAGCTCGGCCTTGTCCTTGACGCGGGCGTTTCCCTGGGCCAGCTTGTACAAGGCGGTCGCCAGATAGTTCGGCTGGTTGCCGAGACGGACACTGCCGAGGTCGGCATAGTACTCGCGTATCCTTGAGCCATAAAGTACCAGAAGGTTAGTGATGAAGTAAAGCAGAAAGGCGCCAACCCCGATTAGCGCGGCGTAACTGCCGCCCTGCTTGCGATTGCCACCAAGGGCGCCACCCCACATGAAGTTCCAGGCAATCCAGTAGAGAACCATCGGAATGGCCGAAAGTAGGGTCATGACCAGCATGTCCCGATGCTTGAGATGGGACATCTCATGACCAAGTACGGCCTTGAGTTCGTTGTGATTGAGCATATTTAAGATACCCCGGGTAACACAAATGCGTCCGCCGCGCTGCGTCCGCCCGAAGGCAAAGGCATTGGGTATATTTAGCTGCGATATGCCAACACGGGGCTTGGGCAGGTGTGCAGTTTCGGCTAGCTCAGCAACCATCTGGTGTAGTTCCGGAGCCTCCCTTTCTGAGACCCACTTGACTCTCATCGTCCAGGAAACCAGCGACGGACCAATCAGATACTGAATACCGAGGAAGACAAAGGCTAGGATTAAGTAGGAAATGGTACCTCCAATTCCCATCAAGCTGCCGATTCCAACGATAACGCCGTAGAGTATGCCGAACAGAACGGCGACTAATAACCACATTCTAGTTTGAAGCCACATACCTTTTCCCTTGCTGATAACGCTATACGAACCTGATATTTAGATACTTGTTCATATCTATTGTACAATAGAGTCTGTGACCGAGCAAGCCGTGGTATTGGGTTGAAACTCTGAGAGTGATTTGAAACATGGCTTCTGAATCAAAGGCAGTTACTAGAGAGAACGCAGCCACTGGGCGGATGAGACAAGACTGGACACAGGGGAGCATTTTCAAGAACCTTTTGCTCCTTTCCTGGCCCATCGCCGTTACTCAAACGCTGATGATGATTGGCCCGACCATTGACATGATATGGGTAGGCAAACTGGGACCAACAGCAATCGCCGCAGTTGGTGTGTCCGGTACGGTTGTTCAGCTCGGGATGGGTGCGATGATGGGTTTAACCGCGGGGATGAGAGCTCTCATCGCTCGTTCCATAGGTGCCAAAGATATTGAAACTGCCAATCGCGTGGCTCAGCAGGCGACTGTCATAACGGCCGTTTATGCTATTCTGATGGCACTAACTGGTGCTTTCTTCTCTGAGCAGATTATGGCCTTAGTGCACCCGAGTCCTGAGGTAATCAAAGTGGGGGCGACTTACCTGCGTATCAACTTCATCGGTTCCGCCGCTATGTCTTTCCGAATGATGATGGATGCCGTTATGCAGGCTTCGGGGGACTCCATAAACCCGATGTGGATTGCCATCGTCTATCGTCTTTTCCACATAGCGCTCTGTCCCTTCCTCATCTTTGGCTGGTGGATTTTCCCCGAGATGGGGGTCAGCGGTGCGGCAACGACCGCCGTCATCTCTCAGAGCCTTGGGGTAGTTCTTGGACTGAGGGTGCTATTCGGTGAAAGGTCACGGTTGAGGCTGAGCTTCAGAGGGTTCCATTTTGACACGGGGATTATCTGGCGCATCGTGCGGATTGGTTTCCCTGCTCTCATTGCCGGTATCCAGCGGAATCTGAACCAGTTCATTCTCCAGGTGTTTATTGCGCCGTTTGGCACTATTGCGCTGGCGGCACATACCATCAACCAGAGATTTGAGATGTTCATGTTTACACCGGCAATGTCTTTTGGTATGGGTGCCGGTGTGCTCGTTGGGCAGAACCTGGGAGCAAAACAACCGCAACGGGCGGAAAAAAGCGCCTGGCTGGCGGTAGGACTGGTGGAAGCATTCCTCATTCTAGCTTCACTGGCGATGTTTATCTGGACGGGACCGGTCATCCGTATCTTCAATAGCGAACCAGACCTTGTGAAGATGGCTGGGGATTTCCTGCATATTGCCCTGATTGGCTACGTCTTGCTGGGTCTTATGTTTGTACTGATGAATGCCCTGCAGGGTGCCGGCGATACCGTGCCCACAATGGTTATCAGCATCGTGACTGTGTGGATAGTCACTATTCCTCTGGCGTACTACTTCCACTTACAGGCAGACTGGGGCATCTATGGCATACGCTGGGCAATGACTGCCAGTACCATTGTAGGAGCACTGGCAAATCTCATCTATTTCCGTACTGGCAGGTGGAAGACGCGGCGGGTCTAATTCCCC
This sequence comes from uncultured Dehalococcoidales bacterium, assembly GCA_964354005.1. GTDB lineage: Bacteria > Chloroflexota > Dehalococcoidia > Dehalococcoidales > UBA2162 > CAVSBN01. Next base: position 6,161 of record CAYGYD010000021.1, read on the forward strand.
CGCAGAATGGCAATTCTGAGCCACCTCAGAAGTAAGGATGCTCCGCTGCAATAGAGTGGGTGTCCAAGCGACAGCACCAAATCTAGGTAAAAGGAGCCGAGACTTCAACCCAGTCAGTTGCTTACCCAGCTTTGTGGTGAGCCGCCGAGGACTCGAACCTCGAACCGGCTGATTAAGAGTCAGCTGCTCTCCCAGTTGAGCTAGCGGCCCAAACAATCGCAGTTTAGCAAAAGTTGAGCCTTAATGCAACCCACCAGTGCAGTTAGAGCCCACTCCTGTCAATCATACTCAAGTAACTCTCCATAGCATGGTATAATAGAGCCAGGCGTAGAAGACAATTGACATTTAGGGGGGAGTTGCAGAAATGGTCACCATGGTTCAGGATGACAGTATTCAGATTGAGAGGCTTCAACTGGGGCCCTGGGGAACAAATGCCTACATGGTAACCTGCCAGAAAACGCAGGAGAGCCTGGTGGTAGACGCGCCGGCTGAGGCACGCACCATTTTGGACACCCTGCAGGGCACTCATCCCAAATACATTCTGATGACGCACAATCACCCCGACCATGTGGGCGCGCTGGCTGAGCTACACCATAAGCTGAAGGTGCCCATTGCCGCCCATACTTTAGACGCCGCCGGTCTGCCGGTAATACCACAAATGCGACTCAATGATGGCGATACTCTGACACTGGGTAAGCTCAGATTTCAGGTTTGGCACACCCCCGGGCATACCCCGGGCAGTGTGTGCTTTAAGGTGGGGCGCTACCTGCTAGCGGGCGATACTATTTTCCCCGGTGGACCGGGTAAGACCAGGTCGCCGGCCGACCTCAAACAGATAATCAAGACTATAACCGAGAAGATTTTTGTCCTACCGGACGATACCCTTGTCTACCCCGGCCACGGGGAGTCGACGATTTTGAAGAAGGAGAAGCTGGAATTTGCCGTCTTCCAGTCTCGTCCCCACGACCCCAATCTGTGTGGGGATGTGGTCTGGCTTTCGTCTTAGTTCAGCCGGTTACCAGAGTATTTCGATCCGGTGGAAAGCCTCAGCCAGCTCGTAGTTCTCGCCCTGGGCCATCATTTTGGCTCGCTCGCGCAGTCGTTCAACCAATCCATGGACTGGGTTATCTCCCACCTGACTCTTATGACAGCTTAGGGCTGCCAGCTTAGTGTCAAAGGTATCGGTAATATTAGAGCGGTAATTGGGGTCTTCCGTACCCCAGAGCAAGACCTCGCGCACTTTGTGTGGCTGAAGCCCCTCCTGTATCAAGTCGGCGTAAGCGTGATAATCCCGGGCGTAGGGGAAAATGGCATCCAGCGCAACCTGACCGGTGATACGATGGTCCCGATGCCAGAGATAACGACGGTACGGGTCGGCGGTGGCCACCGTTTCGGGTCGGTACTTGCGGATTAAGCGGACAATCTCCTTTCTGAATTCAGGTGTGTCTTCCAGGCCCTGGTCGGGATGGCGTAGGAAAACGACCTCCCTCACCCCCAGTACCTTGGCGGCCGCCAGTTGTTCCTGCTCGCGGATTTTGGCTAGTTCTTCCGGTTTCATAGTGACATCGCTGGTGCCCTTATCGCCGCTGGTGCACACCACATAGACTACATCCTTACCTTCGCGTGTCCAGCGTGCCACCGTACCCGCCACACCAAATTCGGCATCATCCGGATGCGGTGCTACCACCAGCACCTGAACTGGCTTGGTCATAACACTCTACCCCCTTGCCCTGAAAACTCTAACTAACCATTGTATAACAGGCATTACGGTTGATACAATTGGCCAGCGTCATCTTGGTAACTATCCCCTAGCCCTCTTCCCTTTCTCTACTGATAAAGGGAAGAGGGCTAAAAGAAAGAGAGGGGGCTTTGCCCCTCTCTAAAATCTCTCCCACCAGCTTGTTGGGCAGAATAAAGAGTTTCCTAGAAACAGCAACACTCCCCGGCACTAAGGCACCGGAGTGAGATAGCCAGCCAGCACCCGATGGCACTCTTTGGCGATGGCCCGGGCGATATTTGACCAACTGAAGCGGGCAACTGAGGCACGAATTGACTGGATAGAGCTGGCATCAGACACTGGCCGGGCTAGGATTAAGGCTATCTTGTTCGCCAGGTTAGCCGGATTGGCGTGGGCAACCACATAACCGGTCTCGCCCGGTCGAATGATTTTCTTGAGGTCACCGACATCCGTGGCCACCACCGGCGTGCCGCAGGCCAGCGATTCCAGAGTTACCAGCCCAAAGCTTTCATAATAGGACGGCAACACGCAGACATCAGCGGCGCTGTAAAAATAGGGCATCCGTTCGTGCTTTATCAGGCCGAGAAAGGTAACCAAATCCTGTATGCCGAGGGCATGGGCAAGCTGGTGCAGTCGCTCTATTTCCGACTCACTTTGCTCATCGCCACCAATTATCATCAGCCTCAGTCCACGGGTATCCGGCAAATAGGCTACAGCCTCCAGCAATCGGTTGATGCCCTTCAGGGGGTCAACCCGGCCGACAAAGAGGACAATCTTGTCGTCACACCAGCCTAACTCCTGTCGGGCTAACCTCTTGTCGATGGGCTGGAATAGCTTCAGATTCACACCACCCGGAACGACACCAATTCTTTCCGGTGAAGCGCCGTAGTAGTGGACCAATGCCTCTTTTTCCCTCTCTGTTGAGGTAATAACAGCCTGGCAATTCCGAATCAGTTCTCTTTCTGTCTCAACGCGAAGCTCAGGTTCCTCCTCACCGATACCGAGGCTATTCTTGATAGCGCCCAGCGTGTGGAACATGACGATGTGCGGCACACCCCACCACACTCGCAGTTCCTGCCCCACCTGGGCGGAAAGCCAGTAGTGACTGAAAATCAAATCATAGTTGAGCCCATTGAGTTTGCGGAAATTTTCCACATTACAGGCAAAATCGGGCAGATAAGAGTAAAGAACCAGTTTGTGCATCTCTTCATCGTCGCCCGCTTTCAGGTGAATGAGTCTCACATTCTGCCCCAGCTCATCGATTTGCCCATCATTCGGGTCGTGGACACGGGTAAAAATGTCCACCGAATGTCCCAGTTTGCCCAGTTCCACCGCCACCTCACGGATATAGACACTCATGCCGCCAGTGTCCCTGGTCCCGAGACTGCCCAGGGGACAGCTATGCACACTGAGCATAGCTATTCGCAAATGCCGCGCTGACATCAAAAATTTCTCCTCCCTCACTAATTCAAATGCTTATCTGACAACCGTATATCGGGACTTCTCGCCCACCCAGATGTTGTTTGTAGGTCTCATTTCCCTTCAGGAAGTCAAACCTTTTCTTGCCTTCTTCAATACTGGCTTTAATGCAGAGGACTTTAGACAGCAACCCCGCACTCAATGCCTGATACTGTGGGTCAAAGGCACTATTGTAGAGGTACATACAATCATTATAATCAAAACCCAGAATCATAGCCACTGGCCGGGTATCAAGTTCCAGGACGCCAGTTCGGAGTAAACCAGTCCAGGCCATTGTATCCGCCATCGACCGGAAGAAGGCTTCCATCTGGGGAGTCATAAAATCGGCCTTGTCTTCCCGGCTGACCACAAATAATTTCAGAAAAGTATCCATGAACCCCGCCAGCCCCTCGCCTGCCTTGGAGCAACGGTAATCAATCTTACCGGCTTCCAAAAGCCGCCTCAGTTTCCGTCTGACTTCGTGGCGCTGTTTTGTGCTCAGATGTTCCAGATAGTCCTCCCAGGTGACCGGCAAGTCCATTTCAAAAGAAACATCCTCCGGCTGGCAGAGAACCTCACCACCCCGTTTCTTTACTACATCAACCAGCTTGGTCATCACCATGGAATCGGGGCGCACCGGTCTCAAGTCCAGACGCTCAATCCCCCGCCGCTTCAAATCATCCAGTAAGACATTAAAAAAGTCGACCTCCCGGCCGGGGGCGGTAATAAAATCGAGATAATCACAGACATCGGCGCCACCAACAAAAGAGGCTGTTTTCCCATCGACCTTAAGCGGGGCCAGGCCAATAATTTGCTCTCCCTCCCTCACCGCCGCCAGGTCAAGCTCCGCGCCGGTGCCAAAGGCCTGCCACCAGACCTCAAGCCAGGCGGGCAAAACAAAAACAATATTCCATGGCAGGGAGTGAGTAGGCTTGGTCCAGTAAGTGGCCAGACTATCAAAGCTTTCTTTAGTAACGGTATAAGTCATAACAACAGGCACCAGTGTAGCACTTTGTCAGAATTCATTCAACCCACCAAGCGACTTGCCGTTCTCATAATAAGGTGCTACCATTACACCCATGACAACAGAAAAGAAGGTGTCGCTGTCCGAGATATTCTATCCGCGTGGCGTGGCCGTCGTGGGGGCCACTCCTACCGGGCTAATCTCCTTTGCCACCGGGGTCATCTTCTCTCTGGTACAGTCTGGGTTCCCGGCGATTTACCCGGTCAATCCTAAATACACCGAGGTGATGGGCTTGCCATGTTATCCCAGCGTGCGGGATATTCCGGGCATAGTAGATAATGTCATGGTCAGTATCCCGGCCGAGTCAGTCCTGGCACTCCTGGATGACTGCGCCGCCAAAAGGGTGAAGTCAGTCCAGTTTTTCACTGCCGGCTTCAGCGAGAGTGGCTATGCTGAGCGGGCCGAGCTGGAAAAGGCCATACTGAGAAAGGCGCGAGCCAGTAATTTCCGCATTATCGGGCCCAATTGTGTGGGTGTGTCCGCAACCAAAAGTCGGTTTATTACCTCGATGGCTATACCGCTCGAACCGGGGCCAGTGGCCTTTATCTCGCAGAGTGGTGGCCACGCCTGGAACCTGCCCTATTTTGGTGGTCCCCGAGGACTGCGCTTCAGCAAGGTGGTCAGCTACGGCAATGCTCTGGATGTGGATGAAAGCGAACTGCTGGACTACTTAGCCCAAGACCCGGAGACAGAAATCATCGCCGCTTATATTGAAGGGGTAAAGGATGGGCGGCGTTTCTTTAATGCCCTGAAGGGCGCGGCGGCTCGGAAACCCGTGGTCGTCTACAAGGGTGGAACCACTGAGGCCGGCCGGAGAACCGCTTTTGGCCACACCGCCAGCTTGACCAGCTCGGTGGTTATCTTTGACACCATGTGTCGCCAGGCAAAGTCAATCCCGGTTGATGACATGGATGAACTGGCCGATGTGGCGGTGGCGCTCCGTTTTGCCCGACCTGTTCCTGGGGGCATCGGAGTAGCGGTCGTCGGTGCCGGTGGCGGTCCCAGTGTTCTGGCCAGCGATGAGATGGAAAAGGCGGGGTTACGCGTGCCACATCTATCTCCTGAGGTTCAGACCCAGCTTCGCCAATTCCTGCCTCTGGCTGGTAGCATCTTCGGTAACCCGATTGATGCGCCGAATCTAACTGTCCCGGAGGCTATCTCAGCGACCATGCGCATACTGGGCCAGGTTACCGATATTCATATGTTGCTCTATCACATGGGATTTCACCCTATCAGTCGCTGGGGGGACGGTCGGCGCTCCTGGGCACCACTGCTCGGGCCAATTGCTGAAGCTCTAGCGCAGGCACAACAGGCAACGAGCAAGCCAGTACTGGTGGCATTGTGTCCCCCGCCGGATATAGCGGGTATGCCGGACTTTCTGGCGGCACAGGAGGCCTTCGTCAAGGCCGGATTTCCGGTTTTTCACTCCCTGCGCCAGGCGGCCAAAGCAATGGCCCGTGTAGTCGCCTGGAACCAGATGTGAAATAGGAAACCTCCAGGGGAGAATATCATGGAGCGCTTTAAAGATAGAGTGGCTATTGTCACTGGTGGAGCTCAGGGCATCGGCGAAGCCATAGTCAGAAGGCTAGCCAGCGAGGGGTCACAGGTAGCCATTCTTGACGTTCAGCCGAGCAAAGCACAAAAGGTGGCCACCGATATTGTGACCGCAGGCGGCCGGGCTTTAGCCGTGGAAATGGATATAACGAACAGCCAAGATGTTAAACGAGCCGTCAAAGAGGTTGAAGATAGACTAGGGCATATTGATATCCTGATAAACAACGCTGGTTGGGATAAAGCCGCCCCATTCATCCAGCTTACCGAGGAAGTCTGGGACAAGGTCATAGCAATTAACCTCAGAGGGCCGATTGCGGTGACCAGGGCTGTCCTTGATGGCATGATAGAGCGGAAATACGGCCGGATTGTGAATATCGCCTCCGATGCGGGCAGGGTTGGCTCAACTGGTGAATCAGTTTATTCCGCCTGTAAGGGTGGGATAATTGCCTTTACCAAGACCCTGGCACGAGAGCTCGTCAGATACAATATTCTGGTTAATTGCGTTTGTCCCGGGCCCACGGATACTCCCATGCTGGCGGACATGGCTCGGGAAAATCCGAGGCTTGTCGAGGCCCTACAAAACGCCATCCCGATGCGCCGCCTGGGCAAGCCTGAGGAACTGGCCGCGGCGGTGGTGTTCCTTGCCTCTGACGAAGCTAGCTATATCACTGGCCAGACACTAAGCGTGAGTGGTGGGCTGACCATGGCGTAAGTCATCAGGGGAGGGAGGAGATGGAATTCAAAGAAATCATTTACGAAAAGAAGGATGGCGTGGCTCGAATTACCATTAATCGGCCGGAGAAGCTTAATGCCGCCACCCAGGTAACCATGCAGGAAATGGCCCAGGCGCTCTCGGATGCCTGGGTAGACAGTTCCATCGGGGTAGTCGTGTTGACTGGCGCCGGCGACCGGGCCTTCTGCACCGGTGGCGACCAGTCCATAAGGAGGGTCGGTGGTTATAAAGGTACGCTGGCCGTCCTGCCCCTTGAGGTCTTATGGCAGCAGGTGACCCAACTCATCAGAAGCATCCCTAAGCCGGTTATTGCCCGGGTAAATGGCTATGCCATTGGCGGTGGGAATGTGTTGCAGGTTGCCTGCGACCTTTCCATCGCGGCTGAGACGGCACAGTTTGGCCAGGCTGGTCCGAGGGTGGGCAGTTTTGACCCGGGTATTGGCACCGGCGACCTCGCCCGGTGTGTGGGGATGAAGAAGGCCAAGGAAATCTGGTACCTCTGCCGCCGTTACACTGCCCAGGAAGCCCGGGAAATGGGACTGGTCAACTGCGTTGTGCCACCAGACAAGCTTGATGAAGAAGTCGATAAATGGTGCCAGGAGCTTCTGGCCAAAAGCCCAACGGCGCTGAAGATGTTGAAATATGCCTTCCATGCCGAGTGGGATGGGATTATTGGCATCACCCACCTCGGCGTCGGCGCTCTCTCGTTATACTACGGCACTGGAGAGGCCATGGAAGGACGCAATGCCTTTATGGAGAAGCGCCCGCCAGACTTCAGTAAGTTCAGAAAATAAGAACCGGCTCATACGGAACTGCTCGTTCTTATTCCCTCTCTTCAGCCGTCTCGGCAAG
>CAYGYD010000021.1:13619-19474 GCA_964354005.1 uncultured Dehalococcoidales bacterium
CCGGCTCATACGGAACTGCTCGTTCTTATTCCCTCTCTTCAGCCGTCTCGGCAAGTGAGGGTTCTCCTTCAATACAGCCGAGAGCGGTTTTATGTTATGATGAGTATGAGTCATTGAACGTGATATGGGTAGTGAAGTGAAGCGGTTGGCCATCTTGGGCTCAACCGGCTCCATCGGTCAGCAGACTCTGGAAGTAGTCCGTGCCTTTCCCGACCGTTTCCGCATAATCGGGCTGGCCGCCGGACAGAACTTGGAACGGCTAGCCCGGCAGGTTGAAGAGTTCAAGCCCGCCCTGATTTATCATCGGGGCAAGAGAACTCGTCCGACCAAAGCGGAGTGCGAGCTGCTCTCGCTGGAAGACATGGCCCGGCATCCTGAGGTGGACACGGTGGTGATTGCCACTTCGGGGAAGGCCGGACTGGCACCAACTCTGGCGGCGGTTAAGGCTGGCAAGAATGTTGCCCTGGCCAATAAGGAATCGCTGGTAGCCGCCGGCGAGATTATCACTCGTGAGGCGAAAGCTAACGGTGCCCGGATTTTGCCCATTGATAGCGAGCACAGCGCCATCTGGCAGTGCCTCCGGGGTGAAAAACAACCGCCCGCCCGGATAATTCTGACCGCCTCCGGTGGTCCCTTTCGCCATTACACGAAAACCCAGCTAAGCCGGGTGACCCCGGCCCAGGCCCTGAAGCACCCCTCTTGGCAGATGGGCAAAAAGGTTACCATCGACTCCGCCACCCTGATGAATAAGGGCCTGGAGGTCATTGAAGCCCACTGGCTTTTTGACATGCCCGTAGACCGGGTTATGGTTATCATTCACCCACAGAGTATTATACACTCCATGGTGGAGTTTGCTGATGGCGTGGTGAAGGCTCAGTTGAGCTACCCCGATATGCGCTTACCAATTCAATACGCTCTTGCCTATCCCGAGCGTCTTCCCAATCCGGAGCTGCCCCGCCTCGACTGGAGCCAGATTAAAGAACTGACCTTTGAGTCTCCTGACTTTAATACCTTCCCCTGCCTTAAGTCAGCCATTGAGGCGGGTAAGCGGGGGGGTACTTACCCGGCGGTGCTCTGCGCCGCCGATGAGGTCGCCGTAGAGCTGTTTCTGGCACAACGCATCAAGTTCACTGACATCGCCCAGCTGGTGGAATTGGCTCTGAACAAGCACAAATCCATTCCCCACCCCTCTCTTGAGGAGATTATGGCGGCTGATGCCTGGGCGAGAGAAAGAGTAATGCGGTCTATGGCTGGAGAAAATCCATGGAAATAGTGATTACCATTGTTTCTTTCCTGGTGACCATCGTGGTGCTGATTCTGGCCCATGAACTGGGGCATTTTATCACCGCCAAAGCCTTCGGGGTGGGAGTAATTGAATTTGGCATCGGTTTTCCGCCCCGGGTCGTCGGCATAAAACGGGGTGGGACCCTCTACTCTCTGAACTTGATACCACTCGGCGGTTTCGTTAAGCTGGCCGGTGAAGAGGACCCATCGGTGCCGAACAGTCTCGCCGGCAAGAGTATCAAGACCAGACTCCTAGTGCTCGCTGCTGGCTCACTGATGAATTTCCTGCTGCCTATCCTTCTTTTCTCCATCGCCTTCATGGTGCCTCACCAGATTGCTAGCGGGCAGGTAGTGGTGGAAGAAGTTGCCCAAGCCTCCCCGGCGGCCGAGGCTGGTTTCAGGACGGGAGACACCATTACTGAAGTAAACGATAGGCCAGTGAACAATACCAGTGAGCTGACCCGCGTTATCCAGCTCAATCTGGGCACGGAAATGACTTTCCTCGTCCAGCACAGCGATGGCACCAGAGAGGATATTCGGCTGACACCCCGCTGGAAGCCACCCCAAGGTCAGGGCGCGGTGGGCATTGCTGTCAGGACCACCAATGCCACCCTCATCCGGGAGCAATACCCTTTCTGGCGAGCTATCCCGATGGGCGTGACTTCCAGCATTGAGACCTTTGTCCTGTTCAAGAACGGCATTGTCAGCATGATTATCGGCACAGCGCCCGTAGAGTTAGCCGGGCCAGTGGGCATTGCCCAGCTCACCGGGGAGGTCGCCAGGGCCGGTATCAGTCCCCTGTTGGAGTTTGCCGCCTTTCTCAGCATCAATCTGGCCATCATCAATATCTTCCCTCTCCCCGCTCTTGATGGTGGTCGGATTGCCTTTGTCCTGCTGGAATGGATACGGCGCGGCAAGCGTATCCCCGCCCAGACCGAGGGGATGGTACACCTAATTGGCTTTGCCCTGTTAATGGTCTTCTTCATCGCTATTACCTACCAGGATATCGTCCGCATCATCAGTGGCGGGAACCTGGTACCATAGGAATGCATGGGGAGTCTAAGAGGGCCGAAGCCCCTCAACAAGCGAGGGAGTCTGAGAGGGCGTTAGCTCGCTCTAAAACCTTCCCCCTCTCCTTTGAAGGAGAGGGGGAACTGATAATCGGAGCAGTATCCAACTCCTCTTGAGCTGATTTATCCAAAACCTGTGTCGGTATCGTCCCCTTGATTTGGACACGCTCTGGATAAACCAGGACTCTAATGTTGAATAACTGCAATATTGCTCTCAAGTTTCTCTTGATGTGTTCATCCCGTTGTTGGGGGTCCTCAGATTCCCAGAAACCCGGCGGTGCATCTATCCCTCTCATTACCTTATCGGTGCCCTCGATATGGAAAATGTCCATCTCGGTCACTGCGGTGACTTTGCAGTCAGCTGACCAGTCGGTCTTCCATGACCCGGTTCACCCTTCTGCTGTCATTCTGCCGGTATTGAGGTAGAGTGCCCACAGAAGCGTCTGCAAAGAGAATGCAGGTCCGCGGACGCTGCCAAGCGTTCAGGCGTGGCTTCGCGCTGTGCCCCTGTCCTTCAACCACCCAGCCAGCTCGCGGATAGGACTCCCTGGAATTGATGTGATTGTCTATGTTCACTGTAGCACAACAATTATCCATTTTGTGCAATCCCACTGCTTACCCCCGGAGTCGACCGTGGTATAATGAGTGCAAAATCCGACCTTTTGAGGACTGTATGGCGAAAGGCGAAATGGAAAACTTGCAAAAGTTGGCTCAGGCAATCAAACAGCACAACATGGCTGATGCCGAAATCGCCCGTGTAATAGGACGGCCATCTGAGAGAAGCCATGCAGGAGAATATGTAGCAGCACGCGTTTTTGACATAACCTTGGAGCAATCGGCCTCGCAAAAAGGCATAGATGGTCGTTTTGCCGGTGGAAGCCTTGCCAGGAAGACTGTAAACATTAAGTGGTACGGCAAAATGGAAGGCCTGCTAGATGTCTCTCCGGGCAATTTACCTGATTTCTATCTCGTAATGACTGGTCCCAAAGCTACTGCCAGTTCCTCTTGAGGGGCAACAAGACCCTGGGTCATATCTTACGTTTACCTGTTTGATGCTGCCAGGCTGATTGGGGAACTGGAGCAACAAGGCGTGAAAATAGGGATAGCAACAAGCGTACGAAGTTACCTTTGGGAAATGGCAGAGATCTACCCTGTACAGCGCAATAGACAACTCTTACTTTCTGACGAGCAAAAGAATCTGCTCGGACTCTTTAGTTGAGTCTAATAACTGTTAGCAAGAGCTGAAGTTGGCGTTGAACTTTTGCTTGTTATGTGTAGTGTCGCGACATCGTTTACCGCAGAATGAGTTCCACCCGCCAATGGGGTAAAACCTGAATGGAGAAACAAAGGCAGTGGTAGCGTATCCGCGGTGACAAAATCGTAACCACTTTGTTCCGTCCAGTTTTACCAGTCGTTCTCTGACGCAGACCCAGCTTCACTCCAGCGAGGTTTCGGTTTTATCCACTGTCCTAAGGCTTTTAGCCGCCGTCTACTCCAGTAGATTCCACGTAGACTCGGTGATAGAATAAAAGCGATTGAATGATTGGTTGCGGGCACTGTTCTAGCACCGAGAACCGTCGATGCAGATGTGCAATATGAGATTTCAAAGAGTTGAGAGGAATCCGATAAAGAAGTCGTTAGCAATGATGGCAATGCTGACGTTACTTGCCTTTGTAGGCGCCGTGGCATGTAGGAGCGAAATATCGCCTGAATCCGGACCAACCGTTTCTGGCGAGTTGCAGTCGGAAAGTTGGCAGAGTGATTGGCAGAAGGCGAGCATTCCAAGTATCGAACTCTTAATCGGCCAGCAATTACCGGTGCCAACCCACCTGCCGCCTGGCTGTACGGTGAAGGAAGTCTACTACAATCAGGACTTGAACAGCATACCACAGGTCACACATATTCTCCTCCTTATTTCTGACCAGCCAGTCGAATGGGTGGGAAAGCAGTACCGTTGCCGACTGGCACTCTTGATAGGATGGAACCAGTTTGGCGGCGGTTTCAAGTGGCTTCAAGGTGAACCCGTTTTGACCTTACCCGGGCCGGGTGTGCTCGAGGAGAAGGACATTGAATGGGTGCTGTGGTGGGAAAACTTCAGCAGCCCCGCAGGGCAGTCGGTTTTGCAGCTCCGTGCCAGCCGACTGTTCGCTAAGGACGAATTGGTCAAGATCGCGGCCTCTACACCTACCACAACGCCTGCTTCACCCTCAGCCACCGTACCAGAGCCAGCGGAAACTCCAGCACCAGGTGCCTCGCCCAGCCCGCCACCAACGCCTACTCCTCCGTCGACCTAGCTTGGTTGGCAAATATCACATTGGAGGCAATTGTTGGGTAACAGTAGCTTCAATTGTGTGGCGAGAAAGAAGCTGGCCGGCCCTCCCCTTAGCCTGTCGCCGATAAGTGAACCTCCAGCGAGGGAATAGACCCCGGGTCCCCCTCTGCCGTTTGTCGCGGCATCACCCCACCCATCACGTGGCTCCGCATTTTTCCAATTAACGTCTTTTCTTAATGTACCGGCAGATTTACCCAAAAATCCTGCTGAAGCCATTTCGATATATCCAAAAGACTAGGTAGATAGTCTCTGGGTATATAATCTCTTTGTAGCTACTAATACTCTCCTCAAGAAGTGGAATTGTCCAGGGATCTATCAGACTGTGCTCTGATGCGACAGATATCCAGTCATCAATGCCTGCATTGGTGAAACGCAGTAACAAGACTGGCGTCAGAATGGGCTGACAATTCCAAAGAGACCTCGAGACCTTTGTGTGGAATAATCCTCTTTGGTGGGGCTCGAGATGGAGTTACTACTCCAAGTAGTCTTTTAGCTTGCGGCTGCGGCTGGGGTGGCGGAGCTTGCGGAGTGCTTTGGCTTCGATCTGGCGGATTCGTTCTCTGGTTACGTGGAATTCCTGCCCCACTTCCTCCAGAGTCCGGCTGCGCCCATCCTCAAGACCAAATCTCAGGATGAGCACTCGCTGCTCACGAGGGGTGAGCTCGGACAGTACCTTGCCAATCTGTTCCTTGAGCAACTGTTTGGAGGCGGTATCAACCGGCGGGACGGCGTTCCGGTCTTCGATGAAGTCGCCCAGATGAGCATCTTCCTCCTCACCGATGGGTGACTCCAGAGAAACTGGGAACTGGGCCACCTTGACTATCTCTCTAACCTTTCCTGCGGTCAGTTCCATTTCCTTGCCGATCTCCTTGGAGGTTGGCTCTCGCCCGTACTCCTGAGCCAAACGGCGCCTTACCCTGAGTAGTCTATTAATGGTCTCAATCATATGGACCGGGACGCGGATAGTGCGCGCCTGGTCAGCAATGGCCCGAGTAACTGCCTGACGAATCCACCAGGTGGCATAGGTGCTGAATTTATAGCCCCGGTGGTGATCAAATTTCTCAACAGCTCTGATTAGCCCGATGTTCCCTTCCTGAATAAGGTCGAGGAGAGACATGCCCCGGCCGATGTGTTTCTTGGCCACGCTGACTACCAGACGCAGGTTGGCT
>CAYGYD010000022.1:0-19469 GCA_964354005.1 uncultured Dehalococcoidales bacterium
TAAAGATTGTTTGCTAACCCCTCACCCCCTTCTCTTACCAAAGGAAGGGTCCTAGGGGGATGGGTTCCTAAACAATCTCAATATTATTATCCGCATGGAGAGAACGATGACCGAAGGACAGAGTGTCAAAACCCGGGATTTACATGTGGCCCTGGTCTCACCCGAGATTGCCCCCTTTGCCAAGACCGGGGGGCTGGGTGATGTGCTGGGCTCGTTACCCCAAGCCCTGGCAGAACTCGGCGTGCGTATCTCCCTCATCTTGCCCGCCTACCGTTCCGTTCTTCTTGGCGGCTTTCCCCTGGAAGATGCCGGAGTCCGTTTTACTGCCCCCGTAGCCGACCGCAGAGAAGAGGGCCGCCTGCTGAAGACGCGTGTGGGAAGTAATATTACCGCCTATTTCATCCGTGCTGACCGCTACTTCGACCGCGAGTATCTTTACGGCACTCCCGAGGGCGATTATCCGGACAACGCTGAGCGCTTCGTTTTCTTCTGTCGAGCCGCTCTCGAAGTCTTGAAACTTGACCCGCCTCACATCCTCCACGCCAACGACTGGGAATCAGCGCTGGCCATAACCTTCCTTAAGGCTCAGCCCAATCTCTACCCGGAGCTGGCGGCCACGAAGACCGTTCTCACCATCCATAATCTGGGCTATCAGGGTCAATTCCGGAGTCTGGACTGGCCTCTGCTGAACCTCGACCAGGGCCTCTTCACCACCCACTATCTGGAGTTTTACGGCAAAATTAACTTCCTCAAGGGAGGCATTGTCTTCGCCGATACCATAACCACTGTCAGCCCGACCTACGCCGAGGAAATCCTGACCCCTAAGCAAGGTTTCGGGCTGGATGGCGTCTTTCGCGAGCAAGCGGCCAGTCTTGTTGGCATTCTTAACGGGGTGGACTATGATGTCTGGAATCCGGAGACGGACCCCTCTATCGCCAAAAACTACAGCCTGAACAATCCTTCTGGCAAGAGAATGTGCAAGATTGACCTCCAGCAGAATTTCTGCCTCTCGCAGAACCCCGATATTCCCGTCATCGGCATGGTCTCACGCCTGACAGCACAAAAGGGATTGGATTTACTGGAGAAAGCACTTGACGACCTGCTCTCGCGTAACTGCCAGTTTGTTCTCCTCGGGGCTGGGGATAAGTCCTATCAGGACTTCTTCAGCCAGATACCGGACCGCTACCCGGGCAGAGTCGGGGTGCAGATTGGCTTCAGCGAGTCCTCAGCTCACAAGATTATCGCTGGGAGTGACCTGCTTCTGATGCCGTCGCGCTACGAACCCGGTGGTCTTACTCAGCTTTATGGCTTGAAATACGGAACGGTTCCCATTGTCCGAGCCACCGGTGGGCTGAAAGACACCGTTGAGGAGTTCCAGCCGGAAACGGGCCGTGGCCACGGCTTTGTCTTCGGACCATACTTGGTCTGGCACTTTCTGGAGGCAATTGACCGGGCTTTAATCTCCTTCCATCAGAAAGACGAGTGGACAATGCTGATGGGGAATGCCATGGCGGCTGATTTTTCCTGGGCCCGCTCGGCCCGCGCCTACCTTGAGCTCTACCGCCGGCTGGCCAGCCAAGGCTGACTTCGTCTCAATCCGCCAAAAACCCGAAGTCTTACCTCTTTGTTACCGGTTTGTAACCTATTTGTAACCTTCTGCGCCCAAGGTTAACTTTATTTTAACCCCGCTATTGTATTGTGATACTTGCACACAACAACTTGTTTTTATGACCCTCCCACAGACTAAGCCCGGTTGATCCCACCGGGCTTAGTCATTTTTAGTGATTCCGGCTCAACACTCTGGTAATGGTTAATCACAGCATTGTCCTCAGCCAACGTAAGACACCCGCTTCATTGCCTTAAACAAGGATTTCTACCAACCTCACCCCCTGGCCTCCTCTCCTTAGGAAGAAAAGGGAGAGAAATGTGGAAAGAGAGGCTAACGTCCCTCTTCCAAAAATAATTTCCCCCTTTCCCTTAGTAAGGGGAAGGGGGTAGGGGACAGGGTTGACCAACAGCTATTCCCAGGCGAATACTTCCATTACGGGCTAATTGTGTATTATTATACTTACATAGGCCAGCTACTGCCGGATAGCTAATTGACAGGAGCGGCACAAAGGTAAGGAGAAAATATGATTTCTGACCCGAAGCTTCCAGAGCGCATCGGGAGACTGGACGAACTGGCAAACAATCTCTGGTGGAGCTGGCACACTTGGGCCCGTGCCCTCTTCCGGGCGCTGGATTATCCTTTGTGGCGAGGTAGTGGCCACAACCCGGTCAAACAGCTACTGGAAATCAGTCCCGACAAGTTGGAGGCGGCCGCCAAAGACCCGACCTTTCTTTCCCTGTACGACTCGGTAATGAAAGCCTTTGACGCTGATATGTCAGTGGCGAATAGCTGGTTTGCCACCACCTATCCCGGTCGGTTGACCGGGCCGGTCGTCTTCTTTTCCGCTGAGTTTGCCATTCACAATTCCCTGCCCATCTATGCCGGCGGCCTAGGTATTCTGGCGGGTGATATCTGCAAAGAAGCCAACGACCTAGGGTTACCGCTGGTGGGGCTGGGCTTCATGTATCCGCAGGGATACTTTCAACAGCGCATCTCGGCCGAGGGCTGGCAGGAGGAAATCTATCGTCAGCTAGACTTTAAGGAAGCCCCCATCAACCCTTGTCCCTGGCCCGAAGGTTGCGGCCCTGTGATACAGGTCCAGTTAGCCAATAGAACCCTCTATATTAACGCCTGGCAGGTACGCTTGGGTCGGGTCAAGCTTTATCTGCTGGACAGCAACATTGAGGAAAACTCACCGTCAGACCGCGAGCTATCGGCTCGACTTTACACCGCCGACCGTGAGCAACGCGTCCAGCAGGAGATTATTCTGGGTATTGGCGGAGTGCGACTGCTGCGGGCGCTGGGTATTGAGCCTTCCATCTGGCACGCCAATGAGGGACATACTGCCTTTATGATGTTGGAGCTAGTGAGAGAAGAGGTACAACAAGGTGCCTCTTTCGCCGAAGCTGTCCACAAGGTGCGGGCCAATACTGTTT
The DNA here is from genome assembly GCA_964354005.1 of uncultured Dehalococcoidales bacterium. Classification (GTDB taxonomy): domain Bacteria; phylum Chloroflexota; class Dehalococcoidia; order Dehalococcoidales; family UBA2162; genus CAVSBN01. The sequence continues at coordinate 3,046 of CAYGYD010000022.1, forward strand.
TCACCACCCACACCCCGGTGCCCGCCGGCCACGATATTTTCCCGGTCTCGCTTGTGGAAAAGTATTTTCAGGATTACTGGGAAACCCTGGGCATTGACCGGGAGACCTTTATGCGCCTGGGGCAACACGAAGGCTCCGGGAGTGAAGTCTTCAATATGACCGTGCTCGCCTTGAAGCTGGCCGACTACCGCACTGCCGTAAGTCAACTTCACGGCCAGGTCACCCGGAAGATGTGGCAGGGGCTATGGCCAGCCGGTACCGAAAAAGAAGTACCGATTACCCACATTACCAACGGCATCCATGTCCTCACCTGGATAGCCCCGGAGATGAGCCGCCTCTTTGAAGAGTACTTGGGCCGGAATATCGCGCAGAGGTATGATGACCCGGGTCTGCGGCAGGCTGTGCGCGACATCCCCGATAATGAGCTCTGGGAAATTCGCCAGCTTCTCAAGAGGAAGCTGATGCACATCATCCTTGAACGCGCCCAGGAGCGGTGGGCCCGTGGTGACGCCAATGCTCAGCAGGTTCTGGCCATGGGCGCCCTGCTTGATTCCGATGCCTTGACCATTGGCTTTGTCCGTCGTTTTACCGAGTATAAGCGGCCGGCGTTAATCTTCCACGATATTGAACGGCTCAAGCGCATCATTAAGGACCCCTTGCGGCCGGTGCAGATAGTGTTTGCCGGGAAATCGCACCCCGCCGATTTCGCCTCCAAGTACCTGCTTCATCAGGTTCATACCCTGGCCAGCGACCATGATTTCCACGGACGGATTGCCTTCATCGAAGATTACGATATGCACATGGCCCGCTATCTGGTGCAGGGGATAGATGTCTGGCTGAATACACCGCGTCGACTGCAGGAGGCCTGTGGCACCAGCGGCATGAAAGCCTCAGCCAACGGTGTCCTCAATCTCAGCGTCCGCGATGGCTGGTGGAACGAGGGTTACAACGGGGCCAACGGCTGGACAATCGGTGATACTGCCCCGATAACCAACCCCGAGGAAGAAGACCGGAGTGATGCCGAATCGCTCTACCAGATTCTGGAAACTAAGGTTGTGCCCCTTTACTACGACCAAGACCGGAGCGGCGTACCTCGCGGCTGGATGCGCATGGTCAAAGAAGCCATTGGCTCAATTGTCCCCTATTTCAACACCCGCCGGATGTTGAAGGAATACATCGAGCGGATGTATCTGCCTGCCACCCAATCCCTCAAGAATGAAGAACTACACTAGCGAAAAGAGGATAACAGAGTGATACGAAAAGAAGGGGCCCCTGAGTCGAAACAGAATTTCGGGGCAGAGGTTCATCATCCAGTGTCATCCCAAGGCAGTCCGCTGACCGAGGATGACCTCTACCTTTTCAATGAAGGCAGCCATTTCCGCCTCTACGAGAAGCTGGGGGCCCACCCAGTGATTATTGACGGTCAGGGAAAGACCTACTTTGCCGTCTGGGCACCGGACGCTAAAGGGGTATTCCTCACCGGAGACTTCAACGGCTGGAACAAATCCAGCCATCCGCTGCAGCCTAAAGGCCAGTCTGGCATCTGGGAGGGTGTCTTCCCGAGCATCGGCCATGGTGCCCTATACAAGTATCACATTGTCTCACACCACCGCGATTATCAGGTAGACAAGACCGACCCCTTCTCTTTTTACAGTGAGATACCACCCAAGACGGCATCTATCGTCTGGAATCTTGATTATAAGTGGGGAGACCAAGCCTGGCTGAAAGAACGCCACCGGTGCAATGCCCTGAACGCCCCCATCGCCATTTATGAAGTACATCTGGGCTCCTGGCGCCGGGTACCGGAACAAGGGAACCGCCCGCTGACCTACCGTGAAACCGCGCCGCTTCTGGCGGAGTATGTCCAGCAGATGGGCTTCACGCATGTTGAGTTCCTGCCCGTGATGGAGCATCCCTTTTATGGCTCGTGGGGCTACCAGACCACCGGCTACTTCGCCCCAACCAGTCGCTACGGCACACCGCAGGACTTTATGTATCTCATCGACTACCTGCACCAGCATAACATCGGCGTAATCCTGGACTGGGTACCCTCGCATTTCCCCAGTGACGCCCACAGTCTCGGCTTCTTTGATGGCACCCACCTCTACGAGCACGCTGACCCCCGTAAAGGACTGCACCCCGACTGGAATACCTCTATTTTCAATTACGGTCGAAACGAAGTGCGGAGTTTTCTCATCAGCAGCGCCCTCTTCTGGCTGGACAAGTATCATGTTGATGGTCTCCGTCTCGATGCCGTGGCTTCTATGCTCTATTTAGATTACTCCCGTAAGGAAGGCGACTGGCTGCCCAACCAGTTTGGCGGTCGAGAGAACCTTGAAGCGATTACCTTTCTCCGGCGCCTCAACGAGGCAATCTACCAGAACTACCCTGATGTGCAGACCGTTGCCGAGGAGTCTACCGCCTGGCCGATGGTCTCCCGCCCGGCCTATATTGGCGGGCTTGGCTTTGGCCTGAAATGGGATATGGGCTGGATGCACGATACCCTGTACTACATGTCCCGAGACTCGGTTCACCGAAAATACCACCACAACCAATTGACCTTTCGCCAGCTCTATGCCTATTTTGAAAATTTTGTCCTGCCCCTCTCCCACGATGAAGTGGTGCACGGTAAGGGCTCGCTGCTGAGTAAGATGCCCGGCGATGACTGGCAGAAGTTTGCCAATTTGCGCTTGCTTCTCGGCTACATGTACGCGCAATCAGGCAAGAAGCTGCTCTTCATGGGTGGCGAATTCGGGCAGCGGCAGGAGTGGCAGCACGAACAAAGCCTGGACTGGCACCTCCTCAATTATCCGCAACACGCCGAACTGAGGAAGTGGGTGGAAGACCTCAACCAGGTCTACCGCCGCGAACCAGCCCTCCATGAGCTTGACTGTGATGGCGCCGGTTTTCAGTGGATTGACTGCAACGATAGCCAGCAGAGTGTCATCAGTCTCATCCGCCGGGGGAAATCAACCGGCGATATCATACTCATCGTGGGCAACTTCACCCCGGTGCCCCGCTTCAACTACCGGGTTGGTGTGCCCCGCGGTGGTTTCTGGCAGGAACTGCTCAATAGTGACGCCCGGGAATACGGCGGCAGCGGCCTGGGCAATCTGGGTAGGGTTGAGGTCGAGCCAATCTCAATGCATAGTCGCCCCAGCTCCATCAATATCACCCTGCCCCCGCTGGGAATTCTCTTCTTTAAGAACAAAGGATAGTGAATCCAGAAGAGTGTACACAGGAGTGAAATTAATGTCTGGTAACGGAATTTTGGCGAGGACAGCCTAAAATGAGCTTCCCTCGAGCCAGCGGCATATTACTCCACCCTACCTCCCTGCCCGGTCGCTTTGGCATTGGCGACTTAGGACGGGAAGCCTATCGCTTCGCTGATTTTCTGGCTGGCACCGGCCAGCACCTGTGGCAAATGCTACCGCTTGGCCCCACCGGCTATGATAATTCCCCCTACCAGTCCCTCTCTGTCTTCGCTGGTAATCCCTTATTGATAAGCCTGGAGAGATTGCTCGAAGACGGCATCCTTGACCCTGGCGACTTAGCCGACAGCCCGTCATTTCCTGAGAACCTGGTTGACTACGAAGGCGTCGTTGAATTCAAGATGCCACTCTTGAGAAAATCCTGTGAGACCTTTGAGAAGAGAGCCACGCCAACCCAGCGTCAGCAGTTAGCGGCTTTCTGCCAGCAGAACGCCTCGTGGCTCGATGTCTATTCGTTGTTCATGGCTCTCCGCGAAGCACATGATTTGGCCATCTGGAATACCTGGGAAGCGGATATCAGAAGTCGCCAGCCAGAGTCAATCGAACGCTGGACTAGAGAGCTAGCCTCGGAGATACGGTGCCACCAGTATCAGCAGTACCAGTTTTTCAAACAGTGGACGGAACTCAAAAAGTACTGTAACCAGTGCGGCATTAAGCTAATTGGCGATATTCCCATCTTCATGGCTCTGGATAGTGCTGAGGTGTGGTCGCATCCTGAGATGTTTTATCTGGATGAGAACGGCCAACCCACGGTAGTGGCCGGGGTACCGCCGGATTACTTCAGTAAGACGGGGCAGTTGTGGGGTAATCCACTCTACCGCTGGGATGTCATGGCCCGGGATGACTACCGCTGGTGGATTGAGCGCCTCCACGCCACCGGCACTCTGGTGGACATTATCCGCCTCGACCATTTCCGCGGCTTTGAGAAGTACTGGGAGGTCCCGGGTGAGGATACCACGGCCGTTAACGGTCGCTGGGTGCCCGGTCCGGGAGCCGCGTTCTTTGAGACCATGAAGAAGGCACTGGGCGAGCTCCCCATCATTGCCGAAGACCTGGGCCTCATCACTCCTGAGGTACATGCCTTGAGAGACCAGTTTGACTTTCCGGGGATGAGAGTCCTCCAGTTCGCCTTCAGCGACGGTTCCGGAGACATTCACAAACCACATAATTATCCGCGCAACTGCGTCGTCTATACCGGTACCCACGACAACAATACTACCCTCGGCTGGTTCCGGGGCGAGGACATCGGCGCCACCACTCAGAGCCGGGAGGAAAGAGACCGAGAGACACGGCTGTCCCTGAAGTACCTCGACACGGACGGCCGCGAGATAAACTGGGACTTCATCCGCCTGGCACTGATGTCGGTGGCCAATACCGCCATCATTCCACTGCAGGACATTCTGGGTCTCGGCAGTCAAGCCCGAATGAATATCCCCGGGACAACACAGGGTAACTGGCGCTGGCGCTTCACCGCCGATATGCTGACTGATAGAATCAGAGACCGCTTGAGAGAAATGACCCGACTTTACGGCCGGTAAGACGGAACTAAAGGCTAACTAGCCGGTGCCGGATAGGCATGGTGGCTTTGATTGTGCCCTTTGTGCTTTTTGCCACCCTGTAGCCGTGGATTCTACCAGTACGATGTTACCATAGCCCGCCCGAAATTCAGGCTTGACAACTTGAACCTCCTGTGATTAAATAGAATATAGAAGCTACCAGATACCCCTGAGTTCGGCTTAGGAGGTGTTCCATGAAGCTTCACGAGCTATACGGAGTTTGGCAGGTTGACTGGTAATGCCCTGCCTTCGGGCGGGGCGGTCGGAACTCGGGCTTGACTCGGGTAAGTTAGCAGAGGCGAGTCTGGGAAAGAGCCGGCTACGGTTGAAAACCGGGCGTGAGTCAGGCTCGGGGAACTAGATATTTCAGTGGGGAGTACCAAAAGTACTCCCCACTCTTTTTTACCTAGTCCATTGGTGGATATTTGTCAGCCCAGGGCAAAGCCTGTTCGAAGGCAGCCGCCGCTCTCAGCACGGTGACATCATCCAGAGGCCGACCCACAATCTGGAGACCAATGGGTCTACCGTCCGCCGTCCAGCCGCACGGAACCGAAGCCGCCGGCTGGCCGGTGAAATTGAAAGGATAAGTAAAAGGTGTCCAATCCAGGGCAGGCGAGCCCTTGATACCGGCAATCTCGGTTATCTCAAATTTGCCCACCTCAAAGGGCGGCACTGCCACGCTCGGCGTGAGAAGCAGGTCATATTTTTCAAAAAAAGGACGCAGCGCCATGTAGTATTCCTCCCGCACCACTGCCCCCTGAGCAAACTCAGCCGCTGACCGGTTCTCACTCTGCTCAATCATGGCTACCAAGCGCGGATTCATCTGCTCGCGCCACTCCGCCAGTTTGCTTCCGTACCTCGTGGCAAACAGCACGCCCCAGGTGACGGCAAAGGCAAAGCCAGGATTGCCCACTGGAGGGTTAGTCGCCTCCAATTTTGCCCCCAGCATCTCAAAAACACCCGCCGCGGTGGTGGTTATCTCCAGAACCTGGGGGTCCAGAATGGCATAGCCTAAGTCTGGACTCCAGGCAATTCTCAACCCTTTCAGGTTGCCATCAAGAAATGGCAAGTAGCGTAATCTGGTACCGGACAGGGAGTGACGGTCCCGGTCGTCCCGACCGGCAATGACCTCCAGAGTGAAGGCCGCATCCCTGACCGTCCGGGTGAGAGGACCAGTATGGGAGAGAGTTTGCCAGTCTGGAAAGCCCGGCCCGCGGGGTACGCGACCAAAGGAGGGTTTCAAGCCAAAGACTCCGCAGAAACTACTGGGAATACGGATAGAGCCACCGCCATCTGTGCCAATCGCCACCGGCCCCAGGCCCGCCGCCACGGCGGCGGCCGCCCCCCCACTGGAACCGCCCGCAGTTAGCCCCAAGTTCCACGGATTCCTGGTTGGCCCAAAAATCAGATTATCCGTTACCCCCATAAAGCCAAATTCGGGGGTATTGGTCTTGCCCACGATTATGGCACCAGCGGCTTTGAGTCGCTCTACGACCACGGCATCTTCAGGCGGCATGAAATTTTCATAGATTCTGGAACCAAAGGTGGTTCGCACGCCTTTGGTAAAGATGAGGTCCTTGATGGATACCGGCACGCCATGGAGTGGCCCCAGTTTCTTTCTTTTCATCACCGCGGTCTCGGCGTCTTTGGCCTCTTTCCGGGCACTTTGCGCCAGCAAGGTACAGTAGGCATTGAGTTTGGGATTCAGCCGCTCAATTCTGGCCAGAATGGCCTCCATCACTTCCACCGGCGAGAGCTTCTTCGCCTTTATCGCGCCTGCCATATCAAACGCTGACATATAGCCAATCTCGTGGTCAGTCATCAGTCTCCTCCTTGTTGATTACTCGGGGCGAGCCATGTAGAATTGATATGTAAGTTACCTTAAAAAACACAGACCGTCAAATTCAGGCGCCCTGAGGTCAAATCTCCTGTCTCCCGAGCAAATAGAAAGGTTGTCCATTTTCAGATGTATACGCACTCCTTCGAAGAATTTGTGTCCAGCAATGATACCCTCCGGGTATATAAAGAGGGTCGTTTGCTCTTTTCGTCCAGCAAGGATAGAGTCGCTCCCCTGCTGGAATACATTGAACGGTTCGCGTCTAATCACCGCCAGGTAGTCATTTTTGACAAAATAATGGGGAACGCGGCCGCGCTACTCTCCGTCAAGGCTAATAGCCAGGAGGTTTACAGTCCGCTGGGTAGCCAGCTAGCCATTGAGACCCTGGAGAACTATAATATCAAGTATCACCTTACCCGAATCGTCCCCTATGTCCAGAAGCCCAACGGGGAAGACATGTGCCCTATGGAGAGGCTATCAATAGGCAAAGACCCGGAGGAATTCTACCAAGCTATTAAAGAATTTATCAAGAAATAGAAGGGAGTATTATGGAGAAGCTAAGGCTGGGTCGGACCGGGATGATGATTTCCAGACTGGGTTTTGGCGGCATTCCTATCCAGAGACTGTCCGACAAAGAAGCAGTGGCCGTGGTCAAAAGATGCCTGGAACTGGGTGTCACTTTCCTGGACACCGCCAATGCCTACACTACCAGCGAGGAGCGCATCGGCCAGGCTATCAAGGGACAACGAGAGAAACTAATCATCGCCACCAAGTCTGGCGCCCGAAATCGTGAGGGAGTAGAGGCACACCTGAAACTGAGCCTCCGGCACCTGAGAATCGACTACATCGACCTCTACCAGTTCCACGGTGTCAGCGATTTCAAGAACCTGGACATGGTCCTTGCGCCTGATGGGCCAATGGCCGTAGTGCAAGAAGCTAAAAAGGCGGGACTGGTAAAACACATCGGCATCACCTCCCACAGTATGGATGTGGCCAAAAAGGCAGTGCAGTCCGACCGTTTTGAGACCATCATGTTCCCCTTCAACTTTATCACGCATGAGGCGGCGGAAGAACTGCTGCCTCTGGCCAAAAAACACGATGTTGGCTTCATCGCGATGAAGCCAATGGCCGGTGGTATGTTGGACAATGCCACAATCGCCTTCAAGTATCTCTTCCAGTTCCCGGATGTGGTGCCCATCCCCGGGATTGAGAAAATACACGAGGTTGAGGAGATAGTCGGAATTCTAGAAAAGCCGCGAAAAATGACCGCAGCTGAGTTGCGGGAAATGCAGCGGCTGAGACAGGAACTTGGCTCCAAATTCTGCCATCGGTGCGATTACTGTCAGCCCTGCCCTACCGAGATACCAATCTCTACAGTGCTGACCAGTCGCAGTTTTGCCAAGCGCTTGCCTCCGGAGAGATTTTTCTCGGGCTGGATTGTAACGGCGATGGAACGGGCCGCCACCTGCACTGAGTGCGGCGATTGCGAGACAAGATGCCCCTACCACCTGCCAATTAGAGAAATGCTGGCCGAGCAGGTCGAATGGTACCAGGCGGAGAAGAAGCGCTACGAAGAGCTGCTGGCCACCCGCGGAACAGGTAAAGTCCGGCCTTAATCAAAAATAAGGAGGAGGTAATGCAACAGGTTACCAAGAATGTCTACGCTGAGACCGGTTTTCGTGGCTGCAATCCTGGCTTCGTGGTCACCTCGGAAGGAGTGGTGATGATTGATACCCCCCAGATGCCGGCTGATGCTATCAGGTGGCGCGATGAGATTGCCAAGTTTGGCCCGGTGCGCTACCTGATTAACACGGAGCCCCACGGCGACCACTTTACCGGGAACTACTTCTTCGACGGCACCGTTGTCGCCCACGAGGGCACGAGAGACGCCGTCCTCGCCGCTCCGGTCGAACAATTGAAGGAGCGCTTTAAGCAGATGGACCCTCAGAGCCTCCCCCTGCTTGAAGGCTATAGCTACCGCCCACCCACCGTTACCTTTTCCCAGCGTATGACTCTCCATGTGGGCAAACATACCTTTCAGTTAGTCAACTTTCCCGGGCACACACCGTACCAGATAGCCGTTGTTATTCCCGAGGAGAGAGTTATGTTCACCTCGGACAATGTCTTCGGGCGGGTGCAGGCCTGGCTGCATCAGGCCCTCCCTTACGAGTGGCTGGAATCACTCAAGCGCATGCAGCAACTTGACGCCGATATCCTGGTTCCGGGTCACGGCAGTATCTGCAACCGCAGTTACCTCTCTGAGATGAGCGCCTTCATTCAAGCCTGGATTGATGCCGTGTCTAAGGCTATCAAGCAGGGGATGAGCCTGGAGGAGGCTCAGGATAAGGTCTCCCTTCTCGACCGCTATCCCATGGAGGCGGGGAGTGAACCGATGGCCCAGCAGATACAGCGCATGAATGTGGCCCGACTTTATGAGGTGCTGAAGAAGTAGGCCCACACCTGGGCGACCTGGGGCATCCCCTTTCACCTGAATAACTACGATAACTAGAGAGCAGCGGGGTGTTATTTGTCCCTCTCGGCGGGCCAATATGTTCCCCCGGCGAGCCCCGGACCATACCAGGCTATCGGCCCACCTGCCAACCAGGATTCTTCAGGGAAGACCAGGACAGCTCAATCCAGGAAGAGTCTCTTGGCATTCTCGCCGAGGATGCGCCTCTTGTCTTTCTCGCTGAGAGGCAGGTCACGAATCCACTCCAAAGGCTTCTTCACTTCGCCGAAGGGAAAGTCGGTGGCAAAGAGCACCTTATCCGGGCCATGCTCCTTGATGATATCGGCGATGACTTTTTTGTCCAGGAGGTTCATGTCCGGTGTCCAGCATGTATCCAAGTATAGATTTTTGCCCAGCAGATGTTTTCTGGCCTCCTCAAGCATGTACAATCCGCCGAAATGGGCGGCGACTACCTTAAGCTTGGGAAATACCTCCAGAACCCGGGCAATGGTGTTCGGGGCGGAGGGCACTACACCCGAAGCGGCAAAGGCCTTACCTATGGCACCGGAATGGAAGTAGACCATCATATCTTCTCCCAGGGCCTCATATATGCGAAACATTCGCTCCTCATCCGGGCGGCAGTTCTGAAAATAGGAGTGTACCTTGATTCCCCTGATGCCTCCTCTTCTGAGTCTATCTATTTCGTTTCTATAATCCTCGAAGTCAGGGTGAATGGTGCCCAGTCCAATAAGCTTCTTGCCATCGCAGGTATTTAGCAGGAAATCGTTGGCCGGCTTTACCACTGAGGGCTTTTCGGCGATGCAGAACATGACCGAGGCATCTATGCCATTCTGGTCCATACTCTTGAGCAAAGCCTCCGTGGTCATCCTCCCGAATAGGCGCTCGCCTCTCTGGGACTCCATCATTTGCTGCACAATGCCGGCGACCTTATCTGGATAGATATGGGTGTGGCTATCTATAATCATGGCTTCCTCGCTATTCTTCTCTCAAAATCTCGCGGGCGATGGTTATCCTCTGTATCTCTGAGGTACCCTCATAAATGCGAAGAGACCTTTGCATCCGGTAGATGCGCTCGATGGGGGTCCCTTTCATAAGGCCGGCACCACCATGGATTTGCAGCGATTCGTCGACAACTCTGTGGCAGACTTCCGTAGCGAAGAGTTTGGCCATTGAGGCCGATGTCATTACCTTCCGCCAGCTTTCGCCCCGGTCCTTCAATATGGCTGCCCAGTAGACCAGTAGTCTGGCCGCTTGAATTTCGGTGGCCATATCGGCCAGCTTAAACTGGGTGGCCTGGAACTCAGATAGTGGCTGGCCAAAGACAATCCGGCTCTTGGCACGGCTCAGAGCCTCTTCATAGGCCCTTTGAGCGAAGCCCACGGCGGTTGCCCCCACTGTAGTACGGAACATATCCAGGTTCTCCATGGAAATCCTCATTCCCCGATTTTCTTCGCCCAGGAGGTTTTCCTTGGGGATACGGCAATTTTCAAATCTTGGCTCACAAATGCAGTGAGCCGCCATCAGCTTCATTTTTCGGCTTGGGTCAAAGCCTGGTGTCCCCTTCTCCACGATAAAAGCAGAGATGCCTCTATTGCCTTTGGCTGGGTCCGTCTTGGCGAAAACGGTGTAAATCTCAGCGGCCGGCCCTTGACTTATCCAGCGTTTCGCCCCGTTCAGGACGTAATGGTCACCGTCCAGAACGGCAGTGGTCTTCATCCTGGCAACATCTGAGCCAGCATCAGGCTCGCTGAGAGCAAAGGCGGCTAATCTCTCCCCGCTGCCTATTGCCGGCAGGTACTTACGCTTTTGCTTCTCAGTGCCGAAGAGCGTAATAGGATAAGTGCCCAGACCCTGCATGGTGAAGATGGAGGCCGCCGCACTACATATTCGGCTGAACTCCTCTCTCACTATGGAGATGTTGACGCAGCTTACCATACCGGCGCCGCCATACTCCTTGGGCACCATCAGGCGGAGGAGCCCTTCATCGGCCAGCATCTTGACGAGGTCCCAGGAAATCTCCTCAGACTCGTCGACCTCGGGAGCCAAGGGGGCAAGCTTCTCCTCGGCGAACTTCCGCACTCGCCTCCTCAATTCCTTCTGTTCTTCGGTGAACATAAAATCCATGATATACTCCTTTCCCTAGGGTAAGCCGTGCCACTGGATGAGCTCCTCATCCCTGGCCACGCACCCGGTAAGGCCTCTGGCATCCTGTTGAGCCAGAAAAATAGCCGCCTTTACCATCTTCTCGGGACCAATCAACCGTGACTTATCGTAGTCGGGTGGTAAATTGAATACGAATCCTTCTGTCGCTACTCCCTGCGCTGGCTTGTAGCAGTTGACAGCGATATTATACGGACCAAGCTCAGCCGCTAACTCGCAGGTGAAATGCTCAATCGCCGCCTTGGCTGTGCCATAGGCAACGCCGGTGACACTGCGGACCCTGCCATCGGCGGCTCCCGAACTGGTATTTATGATACTGCCACTTCTCTGTTTCATCATTGTGGGCAGGACAGCCTTGGTACAGAGGAACGTCCCCAAAAGGTTAACACCGATGACAAGATTCCAGCGCCTGGTCGTCGTCTCAGCAAATGGGCCAGGGGCCGCCACCGCGGCGTTGTTAACTAAGATATCTATCTTGCCCCACTCATCCAACACCTGCTGCACCATAGCCTGCACCTCATCCTCCGCCAGAATATTGGTCCTTATTGCGAAAGCTTGGCCGCCCGCAGCTTTAATCTCATCAGCAGTCTGAAGGATTGTCCCAGGTAGGCCAGACTTGAGCGCCTCCACAGTTCGGGCAACAATAGCGACACAAGCTCCCTCCTTGGCAAATCCGATAGCGACCGCCTTACCGATGCCCCGGCTGGCACCGGTAACTATGGCAACCTTGCCATCAAGCTTCCCCATTCCGTCCTCCTTTTTCTCTAAGAATTTACTAGCTCAAGTGACTGTAACACAGGAGATTAGGCGTGTCAAGCAACCATCTTCGTGGGGTGTATGCAGTCTGTAGAACGTGCGGTTGCCAAATTAGTGCGGCGGCGGTATCATGGCTATGAGCGGTAGCCGATGAACCGTGAAAACAGTATGAGCCAACAGAAGACACTGATTTTCGTGGGGGCGCACCCGGACGATGAAACATTCGGCATTGGCGCCACCCTGGCGCAATACGCTACCGCTGGGGTCAGGGTCTACTACGCCTGCGCTACACGCGGCGAAGTGGGCCCGGCCGACCCTGAACACATGCAGGGGTACGTCACGGTCGGCGACATGCGCTGGGCTGAACTGAAATGCGCCGCCAAGACTCTCGGCCTGGCTGATGTCATCCACCTCGGCTACCGGGATTCCGGCATGCCTGGTTCAGCCGACAACAAACACCCGGAAGCGCTAGCCGCGGCTCCACTGGAGCAAGTGACGGGTCGTGTGGTTAAAGTAATTCGTGAACTCAAGCCAGAAGTTGTGATTACCTTTGACCCTATCGGCGGGTACCGGCACCCCGACCATATCGCCATCCACAGCGCAACACTCAAGGCGTTCCACGCGGCGGGTGACCCAAAGCAGTATCCCGAAGCTGGTCAGGCGTTCCAGCCTCAAAAGTTGTACTTCACTGTCTTCTCCCGCCGACTGCTGAAAGTGACCGTAAAGCTGTTGCCGCTCTTGGGGCAAGACCCGCATCGGCTTGGGCGCAATAAAGACATCGATATCGCCAGCCTGGTCGCAGTGGAGTTCCCCATTCACGCCGCCGTACACCTCACGAAGCAAGCCGTAAAGACCCGGGATAAGGCAGCGGCCTGCTACGCGAGCCAGCTTGGCGGAGGCCGGCCGCGCCTGGGCCTGCTCAACCTTGCCGGTAAGCTCTTCGGGCAGCGTGATTTCTATATGCGCGCTTACCCACCGGCCGATGGCCGGCGGCGCGAGACCGATTTGTTTCAAGGTATAGTGTAAGGAAAGCACGCAAGAAACGCTCAGTCACGTGGAGTATAGGGCTGGCCACATCCTGACGGATAGTGAAGGTGGCACACCTTACGGGCAGAATCAACTGTTGACGCCTGAGTCAAGAAGGAACTACAATATCCAAAATGACAGTAAATGACTCCCAACCGGAATCAATGGTCAAAAGAAAGGAGGAGATTCAAAATGGAGATGAGAGATTTTATCAAAGGCGCTCTTGACCGGGCAAAGCAGAGCACAACGAGGGCAATGGATGGCCTAAGCCACCATGAACTGATATGGCGGCCAGGCCCGGAGTGCAACTCGATAGGGCTTATCCTTTTCCACGAGGCGCGATTTGAAGATTCCTTCGTCCAGGGCAGAATTCTAGGAAAACCTCAGGTTTGGGAATCTGAAAAGTGGTATGAGAAATTCAATATGCCGGTAACTGAAAGCGGCTCGGGCTACACGGCCGAGCAAGCTGCTGCCTTTCGTGTCCCGGAGCTAAAAGATTTACTGGGATATGCTGACGCAGTGCGGGCGAAAATACTGGAATATCTAAAAACTGCGCCGAGCAACGAATTTGATAGGGTAATAAACATGCCCCGCTTTGGTGATGTCAGCGTGGGAGTACTTTTTACGCTGGTTATAGTCCATCAGGCCCAGCATGCCGGCGAAATAGCCTACCTGCGCGGCATGCAGCGGGGCATGAACAAATAGCTTTCACCGCCCAAAGAGCGCCGGACATCCAGGGGCACAAACCAAGAGACAGCCTCATACCTTTGCTCTCCTATGAAAGATTCCGGCATAGGCTCGATTACCCCACGACTGGCTGACGACTTTTCGTAATGTCTTCGGCATCTGTCGGCTCGGCGCTATATTTTGCTGTTCTCTCAAGTTTTCATCCTTTTGGACTCGCTTTTTCGTAGCTTGGCACTCGATTCAGCTTCCACAGGTCTTGCTCGAACAGGGCAACCCCGACCACAAGCAGGAAGCAGGATGCACCCATCGCTGTTACGGCCCAGGGGCCGCCCAGAAAAGAGGCCAGCGCTCCCGCAAGGAGACTCCCGATAGGCATTAGCCCTCGATTCAGCAGGTAGACGCCGAGCACTCTTCCCCGAAGTTCGGCCGGGGTGAGTAGCTGGAGGAGCGTCTGGTTCTGAGAAGTGTAGCCACTGTTGGAGAGCCCGGCCAGGAAGGTAAAGACCATCGCCATCGTTAAGACGGACGAACGAGAGAAAAGCACCAGACTGAGGCCAAACCCCGCTGCCCCGGCAAAGAGCAGTTTTCCGTTAACCTGCCGGCGGCCTAACGAGGCGATTGTTAAAGCGCCTAACACTGCCCCTATTCCCACCATCGTCAGTAGCAAGCCTTGGGTGCGGGCATCGCCGTGGAAGACATCGATGGCAAAAATGGGCATTAGACTGGTGTAGGGCATACCCAGGAGTATCGGCGCAAGCCCGAGTATCATTAGCGCCAAGATAAGCCGGTGCGAGACGATATATCTGATTCCTTCCTTCGCACTGCTCAAAAGCGACTCGTTTACCGAGCCCCCGGAGTAGCCGACAGGAGTAGAAGTCTGTGGAACCCTTATCTGTGCCGTCCACACTGTGGCCAGTGCGTATAGAGCGCCTTGGCTGAAATAGGAGACATCCACGCCAAAAGCCTCGATGAGGACACCACAGATAGCCGGCCCTACGCTACGGCTCAAATTCAGGGCAGCTGAGTTAAGAGCGATGGCATTCAACAGGTGCGTCTCTCCCACCAAGTCATTAATGAGGACCTGGCGTGCCGGTTGCTGGAATGCCTGCACCGTTCCAGCGAGAAAGCCGGTGACATAAACGTGCCAGACCTGAATATGCCCGGTTAATATCAGAGTAGCCAGAGCCATGTTAAGGAACGCATTGACGGTCTGAGCTATTATGAGCTGCGCCTTGCGACCATAGCGGTCGGCAACTACCCCGGCGAGGACACCGAAGACAAGTAGAGGCGCGCCGCGAACCGCGCTCACCAGTCCCAGTTGCAGGGGGGAATGGGTAAGACTATAGATGAGCCAACTGCGGGCCGTCTGGTCCATCCACTGTGCCATGGAGGTACTCAGTTGACCCAGCCACAGCAGACGATAGTCTCTCAACCCCAGGGATTCAAAGGTACGAACATTCTGCAGTCGTCTCACAAGAATAGGTATTATAGTCTTAGCCCCCAACCTCTTCAAGTTCGGTGCTTGTTGAACACGAAATAAAAAGAGCCAGAGTAACACCAAGCCGCATTGTGTTATGCCGGGTTCTTGGGCGAGCCAGGTGCCGGCCTATCTGGGGATACCGAGCAGCTACGTGGCATGAGGAATATACAGGGGATGCTTAGTATCATCAGAAGAACCGACCCAAAGAAAACAATACGAAAACCGCTCGCCATGTTCTTGGCACTATGCAGCACCAGGGTAGCAACTGCGATGCTAACGGCGCCGCCACACTGTCGAAACATACCTCGTATCCCTATGATCGTGGCAACACGGTCTGGCATCAGCTCAATGCAAGCGTTGTTGGCCGCGGGTGCCGCTGTGCCCATACCCAGCCCCAGCAGCGACAGAAATCCGAATAACAAGGCCATATCACTGAGATGGATACCGGCAATATTGGTGCCGCTGAACTCAAATCCAAGCAGGAGAAGACTGACCATAGTTACAATTGTACCGAAAAGCATTGGCCACCGATAACCCCATCTCACCAGGGAAACACTGGTCACGGTCGACATTAAAATCATGCCAATAGAGCGTGGCGTAAGAATCAACCCGCTTTGCAGTGTTGACAGGGAGTACACCTCAACCCCGTATAGAGGTATAAGTGAGCTAATCCCCAAGACACACGCGCCGTAGATAAAATTGTAGATATTGGCCGCCAAGAAAGGTCTTTTGGTCATCATTGCCATATCTATAATGGGGTTCTTGGTCTTACTCTCACGCAAAACGAAGAGAACCATAAACCCAATGCTGGCGGCAAATAGTATTGCCATTAGTAACTTCGGCATCCCCATCTGCTGGCTGCCTATCTCACTAAGACCAGCCATAAGGGCGAACAGTGAGCCAGTTAACAAACCAGTTCCCGTTAGGTCAAGGCTCACCTCCTTTCTCGGTTCTTTCCGCAATAGCCACACCGAAGCAACCAGGACGGCGATGCCCAGCGGCACGTTTATCCAGAATATCGTTCTCCAGCCAAAGCCCCCCACGAGCCAGCCACCAAGATTTGGGCCGATTATTTGGCCAATGGGGAAAATGCTAGTAAAGAGACCGATCATTTGCTGCCTAGAGTTAGGAAAATAATCGGCGACTATCCCGGACGATGCCGGCATGAGACCACCCATAC